>DUGB01000070.1 GCA_013331555.1 Candidatus Woesearchaeota archaeon | reverse complement strand
TAAAAAAATAAGAAATAAAAAAAATATTACATCACAATCATCGGTGTTTTCTCGTCTTTTTCATCGTCAAAGTCCGTCACTGCTGCTTCCGTCGTTAAGATCATCGCAGCGATGGATGCGGCGTTCTGCAGTCCGCTTCTGACAACTTTTGTGGGGTCGAGAACTCCCGCTTTAAGCAGGTCTTCGAACTGATCTGTTTTAGCGTTATAGCCAATGTTCTCGTCTTTTTCTTGCTTGATGCGGGCGATGATTTCCGCGCCTTCTTTTCCGGCGTTGAAGGCAATTTGGCGTAATGGTTCCTCGATAGCACGTTGAACGATTTTAACACCGACGTGTTGGTCTGGGTTGGTTAGTTTCACCTGTTCCAGCATTTTTGCAGCGTGTAATAATGTTAATCCACCACCAGGAACGACCCCCTCTTCGACTGCTGCTTTCGTCGCATGAAGAGCATCGTCAATGCGCATTTTTTTCTCTTTCATTTCCGTTTCTGTTGCAGCGCCGACTTTAAGAACAGCAACGCCGCCACTTAATTTTGCTAGTCTTTTCCGTAAGTCTTCTTGTTTGTATTCTGCGTCAGTAAGTTGGATCTGTGCTTCAATTACTTTCTTTCTGGCTTCAATTTTTATTTTACTACCTTTTCCCTCAATGATTACTGTTTTTTCACCATCAACTTTGATCCGGCGAGCGGAACCGAGCCAGGAAAGATTAAATTCTTCTAGTTTCATGCCTTTGTCTTCGCTGACAACCTGCGCTCCGGTTAAAACAGCAATGTCTTCGAGCATCTCTTTTTGGTCATCGCCAAATCCGGGTGTTTTTACGGCACATGCTTTAATCGCACCACGAATGATATTGAGCACAAGAGCAGTGACGGCTTCTCCTTCAACATCTTCGGCAATAATAAAGACCGGTCTTGATTCTTGTACTGCTGCTTCTAAAACAGGAACAAGTTGTTTTACAGTACTTATTTTCTTGTCTGTTAAGAGAATGTAAGGATTCTCCAATTCGCTTTCATTTTTTTCCTGGTCTGTTGCCATATAGGGTGAGAGAAAACCGCGGTCGAACTGCATTCCCTCTACTAGTTCAAGAGTTGTTTCGATGCTTTTTGCTTCTTCTACGGTAATGACCCCGTTATTTCCCACTGTTTCCATGGCATCAGCAATAAGATTGCCGATTGTTTCATCGTTATTTGCGGAGATCGTTGCGACTTGAGCAATTTTTTTCTTGTCATTGACAGGACTGCTGCGCAGTTTGAGATAGGCAACAATTTCCTCTGTTGCTTTTTCAATACCTTTCTTGACATCCATAGGATTAGCACCAGCAGTAATATTTTTTAGTCCTTCTGTGATAATGGCTTGAGCAAGAAGTGTGGCAGTCGTTGTTCCGTCTCCGGCAATATCTTGAGTTCTAGAAGCAACTTCTTTGACTAATTTTGCGCCCATATTTTCAAATTTATCTTTGAGTTCGATTTCTTTGGCGATAGTAACTCCATCATTGGTAACGAGAGGGCTGGTTGCTTTGTCGAGAACAACATTACGACCTTTTGGGCCGAGTGTTACTTTAACTACATTGGCAACTTTGTCTACGCCACGCAAGAGTGCCTGGCGAGCATTTTCGTCGAACATAATTTGTTTTGATGTCATGATTATCCCTCCGGAAATTTTGGTTTATACTGGTTTTATATTTTTCTGTTATTCTACTTTTATTTATTCTAACTTGGCGAGAATGTCTTTAAATTCAATGAGAAGATATTTTTCCCCTTCGATCTTAAAATCTTCGTTGCTGTATCCCCCATATAAAACGAGATCTCCTTTCTTAAGAGGAAGAGGATGTCCTTCTTTGGTTGTGCCAACGGCCACGACAATCCCTTCTTTTTTTTCTTCCTGAGCCGCTTCAGGGATGTAAATTCCCCCTTTGGTTTTTTCTTCTTTTTGGCGCGGTTTCAAGAGCACGCGTTCGCCTAATGGTACGATGTTCATGGTTAGACACCTCTGATAAATTTCTATATTCATCTTGGTGATGGTTAGTTTAAAAAGATTATGAAAATGAAATGGTGATAAAATCAAAGTTTTAGTTAAATCTATGATAAGACGAACAGCAAGATTTATAAAAGACCCCTGGTTTGACTGACTATTACCCATGAGTTGTGGAGACAACGAGGTAACAATTCTGAATTGTTATCGCACATAAGATTTATTGGAGGATGTCAATATGGCTGATGAAGCAAAAGTATTAGAAGTCGTGGAAGTCGCTCGCGTAAGCGGAAAAATCCGTAAAGGAGCAAATGAAGTAACCAAAGCAATTGAAAAAGGCGATGCCAAGTTTGTTGTTTTCGCTAGTGACGTGAGTCCTAAAGAAGTGGTTATGCACTTACCTTTATTGTGTAAAGACAAGAAAGTTCCTTATTTTCAAGTGAGTAAGAAAGAAGATCTTGGTGCGGCAGCAGGATTGCCTGTTTCAACAGCAGCAGTCGCTGTTGTGAAAGAAGGAGATGCCAAGAAACTAATTCAAGAATTGTCTGGTTCAGCATAGGTGACACACAATGGGAAAAAAAAATGTTGGTACTGACGCGGGCGCATCAAAACTCCGAGAAGACGTTAAAGTTGAGTCCGGTGACGTACGCTTTAATGATGGAATGCCTGCTGAAGTAAAAGAAATCATCGGTCGTGCTGGTACGACAGGTAATTTGACGCAAGTGATGTGTCAGATTCTTGATGGACGAGATAAGAATAAAGTTATTCGCCGTAATGTCTGCGGTCCTGTCCGGATCGGAGATATGCTGGTGCTCTTAGAAACTGAAATTGAAGCCCAGCGTCTTGGCGGCGGCCGAAAAGGCGGCAATAGTGCAGCTAAAAAAGACAAAAAATAATTGGAGGAATTATCCCATGCCAAAATGCTCATTTTGTGGAAATTCAATTCCACCAGGAACAGGAATTATTTTTGTATATACTAGTGGGAAGATTTCAAATTTTTGCTCCCGTAAATGTGAAAAAAGCCTTCTCGTGTTGAAGCGAAAGCCTCTCGAAACTCGTTGGACGGAAGAATACAGGCGAGAGCATAAGAAAGGCGTTACTAAAGTAAGTAGGGAAGCAACAACAGTATAAACCGGAGATTCAATGCTATGAAAGTTGAAAGAACATTGATACTGGCAAAACAGGATGCTATTCATCGAGGTCTAGTTGGAGAAATTCTCAAGCGCTTTGAACAAAAAGGGATGAAGATCGTTGGTATTAAAATGGTTATTCCAACTCGGGAAATGGTGAGTCATCATTATGCTGACGATGATGCGATGTGGACATTTACTGGTGAAAAAACGATTGAAACGTGGAAGAAGAAAGGCCGTGAAGTTTCTGAAACGGCACTTCAGATCGGCAAGCGAATACGTGAGTGGAATATTAATGCCCTCGTTGGAAAGCCTGTTATTGCTATTACGTTTGAAGGCTATCATGCGGTGGAAGTTGGCCGTAAGATTGTTGGCCATACCGAACCACGGCAAGCACTTCCTGGAACAATTCGAGGAGATTTTTCTGTTGAATCATATGATCTTGGTGATGATCAGAAAAGACCGATGGTTAATTTAGTTCATGCTTCTGGCACAGTAATGGAAGCAGAAAGAGAAATTATTGTTTGGTTTGAACAAGACGAAATCCATGATTATTCCAAGCGTGATTTCAAATTGTTTCATTCGTTTGATTAAAATTTTGTTAATACGAGGTACTACACAATGGCAGAAAAGATGGTTGACATGGTAATGAGGATTACTCAAAATCCTCTTAATATTCGTAATATTTGTACGAGTGCACACATCCACCACGGCAAAACAGCGTTTACTGATAACTTACTTGCGGCTGCAGGCATGATGTCCTCGAAATTTGCTGGTGATTTAGAGAGTGGCATGTCGACGTGGCTGCATGCTGACGAGCAAGAACGCTTGATGACGGTTGATGCGGCTAATGTTTCGATGGTTCACCAATTTAATGGTCAAGAATTTTTGATTAATCTCATTGATACTCCCGGTCACGTTGATTTTGGTGGTAACGTTACGCGGGCGATGAGGGCAGTTGATGGAACAGTTGTTTTAATCTGTGCTGTTGAAGGAATCATGCCGCAGACGGAGACAGTTGTTCGTCAAGCTCTGCGTGAGAGAGTTAAGCCCGTGTTATTTATCAACAAGATGGATCGATTGGTTAAAGAATTGAAATTGTCTCCTGATCAAATTGCGCAACGAGTTATGACGCTGATGACGCAATTTAATACGATGCTGGAACGGATTGCGGAAACGGAATACCGTGAAAAGTGGCAAGTGAAAGTGCAGGATGGCAGTGTTGCATTTGGTTCAGCGCGTGAAAACTGGGCGTTATCATTTCCATATATGCAGAAGAAGAATATCAAGTTTGCGGATGTTTTGCGAATTTATGAAATGGCAGAAGAAGAGCGCAAGAAATGGGTTTGGGAAAATGCTCCTTTGCACGAAGTCATTCTTGATATGGTTATTAAACATCATCCCGATCCGATTTCTGCACAAAAATATCGTATTCCTAAGATCTGGCACGGTGATAAAGATTCGACCCTTGGTCAAGATTTGATTTCTTGTAATCCTCAGGGAAAGCCTGCGTTTGTTATTACCCGAATTGTGATTGATCCTCGTTCAGGGAAAGATATTTCAGCTGGACGTTTGTTTAGCGGGACACTTCGCGGCGGTATGGAAGTATATTTGAACAACGCTAAAGTGCGGCAGCGTATCCAGAATGTCTATATCTATAATGGCGTTAAACCTGAAATTATTGATTCTTTGCCGGCAGGAAATGTGTTGGCGATTTCTGGTGTGGTTGGGTTTGCAGGAGAAACTGTTACACTTGAACCTGAGCAGCCGTTTGAAGAATTAAAACACATTTTTGAGCCGGTTATTACGAAAGCGATTGAACCAAAAAAACAAGGTGATCTTCCTAAGCTCGTTGATGTCCTGCGCAAAGTCAGTCGAGAAGATCCTTCGGTTAAAGTTGAAATTAATGAAGAAACAGGACAAAACTTGATCAGCGGCATGGGAGAATTACACTTAGAA
>DUGB01000058.1 GCA_013331555.1 Candidatus Woesearchaeota archaeon | reverse complement strand
AGAGTGATCAGAACAATATGCAACAAGAACTTCATCAGTATTCCTAATATCCATACGATCAAGCAAGTGTTCTGAGGATTGCGGCCTTAATAACAAAAGAACATATGACGTTGCCTTTTGCCCGTTTCGCGCTACGGACCCATACAGTGCTTGACTTTCAGGAGGATATAGTGGACTTGCACACTGAGCAACTGAGACATCGTTAAATTGTGAATTTTCTACTAGCTTCCTATATCTTTGAGAGAGAGCATTCAGAACGCTTCCATCAATACGTGCGCTTTCAACGCCATAACCGCTTGTTTTGAAGGTGTACATACTTTGATGAGATAATAATTATATTTATAAATCTTTTTATTTTATCATTTAAATGTAGTAACTAATCATAATCCTCTACGTAGTATCATAAGTTATATAAAATCACTTCTGTGGTGGAATAAACACAAGAATTAGGGGTCAATCTATAATGAATACAGCAATTAAAGGCGTTATTTTAGCGGGCGGGAAAGGTCTTCGTCTCTATCCGTTAACGAAAGTAACCAACAAACATCTTCTACCCGTAGGGAAAGAACCGATGATTTTCAATCCACTGCACAAATTGTTAGAAGCAGGTGTTAACGATATTTTAATTGTGACCAGTACAGATCAAATGGGAAGTATTGTTAATCTGCTCGGCAGTGGAGTAGAGTTTGGTTGTCATTTTACGTATAAAGTTCAGGATCAAGCGAGCGGCATTGCTCATGCGCTGTCGTTGGCGGAAGATTTTGCTGGCCAGCAGAAAATCGTGGTTATTTTAGGAGATAATATTACCACTGGTTCGATTACAGCTCATGTAGACCGATTTCGTCAGCAAGAAAAAGGAGCGCGGGTGCTGTTGAAGCGGGTTGATGACCCGCAGCGTTATGGAGTGGCGGCTATCGATGAGAAACAAGTTGTGGAAATTGAGGAGAAACCGCAATCACCAAAATCAAACTTTGCTGTAATTGGTTATTATATGTATGATTCCTCTGTGTTTGAAATTATTCGTACGATGAAACCGTCAGGCAGAGGGGAATATGAAATTACAGATGTTAATAATGAGTTTATTCGTCGAGGGCAATTGCAATATGATTTTTTGGACGCTGAATGGACCGATGCGGGAACGTTCGAATCATTGTTAGTGGCAAATCAAATGGTGATGAATACTTCTGCGGCTGCGAAATCAAATCTTGTGTCTCCAGAACAACTAAAAGAGATGATTACGTCGTTTGAGCAGAAAATTGCGGAGTTAAAAAAACACTTGGATTAGGATATGGTTTATACTACTTCTTTAGTTCAATATGATTATTCTGTCGTTGTTCCTGTTTATAATTGTCAACGCTCTTTGTCTTTATTATATGAACGGTTGGATGCTGTTTTTCGTCAGCTCAAAGCACGTTGGGAAATTGTGTTTGTCAATGATTGCAGTCGAGATCAAAGCTGGGAAGTGTTAACACAGTTAGCGAAAGATCATGCAAATGTTATTGCCGTGAATCTTCAAAATAATTTTGGCCAGCATAATGCGCTCATGTGTGGTTTTCATCATGTTCATGGCAGGCGCGTTATTACCATGGATGATGATCTACAGCATCCTCCAGAGGAAATCCCAAAATTGATTGCAGTGTTGGCGAAAAGTTCTTTTTCAGTAGTCTATGGTCAGTATAAGCAGAAGAATCATGGAACGTTCCGTGACTTTTGTTCAAAAACAGTCAATCGTTTTTTAGCGAAAGTGACCGGAAGCGGCTATGGTGTGACTTCATTTCGAATCATGGAACGAAATGTTGTGGAGTCTATCAAACGTTCTTCGCAGTATTATGTGATGGTGGATGTGTTGATTAAAGATGCAGTTCATTCTTCTCTTGTAGGTCATTGTGTTGTAGAACATCATTCTCGCACTTTAGGTAAGTCAAACTATTCCTTTCGTAAACTGGCGACGTATGCGCTGAACATGATTTTTAATTATACTACGCTTCCATTGCGGATGGCAAGCGTATTGGGTATTTTCTTTTCGATGGTGAGTTTCTTGTTTGCAGTCTTTTTTGTGCTTTATTATTTTGTTCAAGGCGTGGCGGTGAGTGGTTGGACTTCGTTGATTTTAGCGATTACATTTTTCTCTGGGTTGATTTTGTTTGTGTTAGGGATTTTAGGAGAATATATCGGCCGCATTTTTCTTCATGAGAGTAATAAACCGCAATTTGTGGTGAAAGAAATCATTGAGGGAGGAAAGAAACATGCTTTCTGAATCTCTGGCTACATTCATGCAGCGCGTAACTCCTCCGGGATATAATCTTACAATTTCACAGCGGACGCATCTTGAGCAGGTATGGGAATCGCTCTATGCAGTAAATCAATTTTCCCATGCTCAAACAGTGGAATCGATTCTTTCTTGGCTTGCGGAAAAACGAAAAAGTTATGTGGTTACAACTTCTGAGATTGGGATTGATAAATTAGATAAATGGAACGTTGATCCACAGAGTGGAGTAATCTCTCATCAAACAGGTAAATTCTTTCAGATTATTGGCGTTAAAGTTGAAGGGGCGAAAGGACGTGAGGTTTTAGGTTGGTCTCAGCCGATGATGAAACAGCAGGAATGTGGTATTTTAGGGATTCTCTGTCAGAAGTTTAATGGGATTCGCCATTATTTATTGTATGCGAAGTATGAACCGGGGAATAGAAATACTTTGCAATTGTCTCCCACATTGCAAGCGACGGCCAGTAACTTAAGTCAAGCGCACGGCGGTACAAAACCATTATTTGCGGAATTTTTTGAAGAAGGAGGAAAAGGAACTACTCTTACGAATATTGAATCTGTTGAAGATGGCGGCAGGTTCTATCTCAAGACTAATCGTAATGTGTTGGTAGAAGTTGATGAGAATGAGAGAGTGAATGTTTCTGATGATTTTATTTGGGTTACGTATCCACAATTAAAAGAATTGCTGCAACGAGATTTAGTGGTAAACTCGCTTGCCCGCAGTGTGATGGGGAGCTGGTAGGGGTTGTGATGACGGAAGCAGAGTTCGATCAGTTTGCGGAAAAGTATGATACTGTTTTAGATAAGTCCATTACATTTTCAGGAGAAGAAAGTTCGTTTTTTATTGAATTGAAACTGCAGTTGTTACGTGATTTTCTGAAAGAAAAGGGACGATCATCATTGATGGTTTTAGATTATGGCTGCGGAACAGGTCGAAGTTTTCCTTTCTTTCAACGCTATTTTCCTGCTTTAACCTATCATGGTGTTGATCCGTCTCCGAAATCCATTGAAGAAGCTCAACGAAACTATTCAAATGGCTCTTTTTCAGTATTGGACCTCAATTCGTTGGGAAATGTAAAATATGATCTGGTTTTTGCGGCGGTTGTTTTTCATCATATTCTTGTTGAAGACCATCAGAAAACATTGCGAGCGTTATATACTGCTCTTCATCCTGGAGGAAGGTTGGTTATTTTTGAACATAACCCGCACAATCCGTTAACACGTAAGGTGGTCCGCGATTGTCCTTTTGATAAAGATGCGGTGCTGCTGAAACCAACGTATGCAAGGAAGATGATTAAGGAAGCTGGATTTATTGTAGATCATTTTTGCTATTATTTTTTCTTTCCGAAATGGTTGTCATTGTTTCGCTCCACTGAAGTGTTGCTGAAGAACGTTCCGTTGGGTGCTCAGTATATGGTTGTAGGGAGGAAAGCACAATGAGTCTTGGGAAAAAACTTCGCGTCGGAATACTCGGTTGTGCTGGTGTGGCGGCAAAAAGCGCGATTCCAGCATTTAGAAATGTTTTTGGTTTAGAGTTGGTTGGTATTGCCAGTCGTGATTCATCGAAAGTAGCAGAATGGGCAGAAAAATTTTCGTTGAAAGCGTATTCTTCCTACGAGGAATTGATTACTGATCCAACCATTGATGCTGTTTATGTTCCGTTGCCGATTGGACTACATGAACAATGGGTCATTGCTGCTGCTCGTCAAGGAAAACAGATATTGTGTGAGAAATCATTAGGACATTCTCTTGATGCGGTGAAGCGAATGATGCAAGCATGTCAAGATGCGGGCGTTGTTTTGTTTGAGAATTTTATGTGTGATGCTCATCCACAGCATGCTGTTGTTGAGCAAGCAATTGTTCATGACAAGATTGGCAAACCTGTTGTGTTTAAGAGTTACTTTGGTTTTCCCCCGTTGCAAGGACAAGGATTTCGTTATGATTTAGCATTAGGCGGTGGTGCGTTGAATGATGCAGGAGCGTATACTGTTTTTATGGCACGGAAATTATTTCAGGAAGAACCGATTGCAGTTACAGCGGTTCTTGATAATGGAAACTATGCTGTTGATGTCCATGGATCAGCATTGTTAGAATTTTCTGCGGGGAGGACGGCGCTAGTGGCGTTTGGGTTTGAGAACATGTATCAAAATAATTATGAATTGTGGGGAACGAAAGGGATACTTCGGGTTGGTCGAGCATATTCTATTCCTCCAGAGATGAAACCGCAGATTGAGTTGTGTGTGAATGAACAGATGCAGGAGATTGTGACCTCGTTGGAGTGTCTTCCTGCCAATCATTTTACACTTATCTTTGAGCAGTTTCGTGATGTAGTTGAACGCAATGAACAATCTGAGAAAAAGAGATATTATGATTCCATTCTGGCGCAGGCGCGAGTGTTGGAGGCGGTAAGGATATCCGCGCGTGATAAAAGAAGAGTATTATTAAATGAGGTCATCTAAACATGAAAACTATTTTAGTTACCGGGGGAGCAGGTTTTATTGGTAGTAATTTTATTCGTTATCTTTTGGAACATGATGACACCATTAAAGTAATTAATCTTGATGTGTTGACGTATTGCGGCAATCTGGAAAATTTACGTGATGTTGAGCACAATCCCCGTTACGAGTTTGTTCAGGGTGATATTACTGATCCTATTATCGTTAATACTGTTATGCCACGTGTTGAGGCGGTGATTCATTTTGCGGCGGAAAGTCATGTTGATAATTCGATCAAAGATCCTGTTGTGTTTACGAAAACAAACGTGTTAGGAACACATGTGTTAGTAGAGGTAGCGCATCGCCACAAAGTCAAACGATTTTTGCATATGTCTACCGATGAAGTGTATGGGAGTATTATTACTGGTTCTTTTACGGAAACTGATCCTTTGCATCCTAATTCACCTTATTCTGCATCGAAAGCGGCAGCGGAATTGGTTGTGCAAGGATTTCAGCGTACGTTTGGTTTTCCGGCAGTGATTGTCCGTTGTTCAAATGCGTTTGGTCCTTATCAGTATCCGGAGAAAGTCATTCCTTTGTTTGTGACAAATCTCTTGGAATGTAAAAAAGTGCCTTTGTATGGCGATGGGCGCAATATTCGGGACTGGATTTATGTTGTAGATGTCTGCCGTGCGGTTGAGTTTATTTTTCGCCATGGTAGAGAAGGTGAAATATATAATATTGCGGGAACGTCAGAGCTCGAGAATCGTGATTTGACATCGAAGCTGCTTTCATTGCTTGGTAAAGATGATTCTTCTATTCAACATGTACCTGACCGTTTAGGACACGATCGACGCTATTCGGTTCTGGGTTCAAAATTAGCTGCTTTAGGATGGAAACCACAGTTTGGGTTTGAAAACGCTCTACAAGAAACAGTTCAGTGGTACCGTGATAATGTCTCTTGGTGGCAAAAGCTTAAAAAATAATCATTTGTAGAGGTTAATTATATGGTTCAATATTCATTAGCACAGGTTAAGGTGGCGAAGGGAAGTTTACAGGGTTATTTCAATCGTTTGTTGTTAGAACCGATTTTTGATCGATCGACGTGGGCGATTGCTAACTTTACCTCGTTGACGTCTAATCAATTGTCTTTGATTGGCTTTTGTTTTGGATTGGGTTCAGCAGTAGCGTTCTTTTTTCAGCATTTTATTCTTGGTGCGGTATTGTTTGAAGTGATGAATCTTTTTGATACGTTTGATGGACGCATTGCGCGGTTGAAGAACTTCTCTACGAAATGGGGAATGTATGTTGATTGTTATTGCGGGTTCTATTTTACGTTTTTAATGGCGCTGGGTTTGATGTGGGGAGTTTATAACACTACGGGGAATGTTTTGGTCTGGCCGTTTGGATTTTTGATGTATTTCCTATTGATTATTCATTTTGTGGAAGGCAACGTTGCAGGGTTCATTATGGGCGGTTCGGAAAAATACAAAGAGACGGTGCAGAAAGAGACAATGGGATTATTGACAAGAATCCGTGACTTTACAGTTCGGAAAGGATTTCGTGAACCGTTTAATATGACTGACAATCAGCATGTATTGTTTTTTATCTTGCCGATTCTGTTTGTGTTGGTTGATTTCTCTTGGATTATAGTTGTGTATTGGGTTATGGTTATTGGGATTGTGTTCAATACGTTGATGTGGTTTGTGAATTATAGAAAGTTGTTGAAGGAGAAGTGATTACTGAGAATCTAGTCGTTTCGATCACAGACTTTATATAATTTTAACATCTACATCTTTGTCAATGGGTGAAAAACACACGAGTGAGCAGCTGATGAAAGAAATACACTTTTATGACTAAGAAAGTAAAGATGTGGTTGTACTTTGTTAATTGATGAGGAAAAGGATATGAATGAAGTAAACGCTCTTATTCAAAGAATAAAAAGTAATGATAAGAAAGTACGATATCAGGCATTAGAGCAGGTAATGAAGTTATCGAGGTCGAACAAAAGGAAACAAAAAGCAGTTTTTTTAAGCGTCTTACATGAAAAAGCATTATCGGAAAAATGGGAAGAACGTTATATCTCCATGTATACAATTTCACGTTTTATGTGGAAAAATGGGTGTTTTGATGATTTTAAAGAGACGTACAATTATGTTCTTAAACTTCTGGAGGATCAAGATGGTAGGGTAAGAATCGCCGCATTTAATGCCTTAGAGAACTTTCGGGGATTTTTTATCGCTTGTGTCTATGGTGGATTGACTAATTTTCCAGAAAAAGACATTGTTAAGCTTTGGCTCGATTCTCTTATTTTGCTGTGGGATAAAACGAAAAGTATTAAAGAAGGAAAGCAGCAATATTTCCTGATGAAGTGTGTTGATACTTTATTTAGACCAGATATGGAAAGTTATCTTAACAATAAAGAATACAAAAAGTATATGGAAATTTGGGAAAAATTGCAGGAATTAAATGAAGAATACGATGAGTCTGGAGGTTTATAATGCCACTTCCAGAACGTATTATCTTTGTCGAGGATACATTCAAAGCTAACTTGAAGAAAACTACCTGTTCGAAATGTGGCAGGATACACTTCAGTAAAATTGCAAATGGTGGGACTGTTGTGGAATTATGCCCTGTTTGTTTAAGGTTGTTTGATTAAAATGAAAAAAGAAATTGACAAAGATGGAAGGATGGTGTATAAGTTTAGTCATTCTGTAGCTCGGGGTGGTTACTTGTATGCACACAAATGCCGAGAAGAAAATACTATCACAAATAAAGATGGACTTCGATATTTACTCCAAACAATCGCAAAGAAATATGAATTGATCGATGTTACGATCAAGGTATATGATAAAATATTTTTCTTATTCTTTCAAATGAAGCTATCGTTAGCTCCACAAGAGATAATTGATGCTGTGCAGGAGAAGATAACTTCATTTTCTGAGTGGGATGAAGATTATGTTATTACTGGGGTTGACGAACTGCAGGAAAAATATCTAAGAAAAGATTTGGAAAAATGGGGGATGGATTATGATAAAGAGTGAAAGTCAGGCAATTAAAGAGTATAGAATGGCTTTTGAATAATATTTTAAAGATAAGCCAAAAAATGATACAGAGATGAAAAGGCAGATGGAAGAGTTCATTTATTGGTACAATAATGTTAGGAAGCAAAGCGATGCGGGAAAAACACCCCAGGAAATGGAAAAAGAAGCCTATGAAAAATAGGTTGAGGATGATGGTAAGTTAAGTGTAAAGACAGATGATTATCCTTTTTAGGAATAGGGGACAGTATCTCCTCAAAATGGGGTGTGCTAAAACATGGATAAACAACACTCAATAAAGCTGTTTGAAAACAAAAAAGTAAGAGTTCAGTGGAATCAAGAGCAGGAAAAATGGTACTTTTCTATCATTGATGTCATTGAAATATTAACGGGAAGTTCAATCCCTAGGAGATATTGGTCAGATCTTAAAATTAAGCTAAAAGAAGAAGGTTTTGAGTTGTACGAGAAAATCGTACAACTGAAATTGGAGTCTTCTGATGGTAAAAGTAGGAACCGGATTGTGTTGATACAATCTAAAATAAAAAAAGATTGGATCTTATACCGGCACATTCCACGCTGCCCGCTGAACAACTTCGTTGAGCGCCGGGTGGACATGAACTGTGTTGCGAAGAATATCTAGTGCCTTGAAGCGGTTTGCTTTCATGGCGACAACAACTTCATGAATAAGGAGTGATGCCTGCGGTCCGATGATATGGCACCCAAGTATTTCTTTTGTTTTCTTGTCTACAATAAACTTAACAAAACCATCTTTTTCCGCCAGTGCTGTTCCCATGCCGGTATCTTTGTAGAAATATTTCCCAACAACATAACTCTTCTTTTTTTGCTGTAATACTTGTTCGGTTAATCCTACTCCTGCGACTTGCGGGGACGTAAAGATAGCATAGGGCATAGGATAGTAGTCCACCGCTCCTTTTTTACCAAGAATATTCTGTAAGGCATATTCCGCTTCAAGGTTAGCACTATGTTTGAATTGATAAACTCCGGCGATGTCTCCCAATGCCCAGATATTTTTAACATTAGTTTCAAGATACTGGTTAACGTTGAGATATCCTTGTGGACTTGTTTTAAGTCCTGCTTGTTGAACATTAAGGATATCACTGTTCGGTTTCCTTCCGGCGGCGACAAGAAGAGTGTCAGACTTGATCTCTGCTTTCTTCCCACTCACTTGATAATGAACAATCATCGAATCTCCTCTTTTTTCAATACTCTTGACATCTGCTTTTGTTATAACTCGATATTTTTTCTGCCACAGTGTCGTGAATGTTCTCGCAACATCAATATCAACAGTGGGAATGAGAAGTTCATTTCGTTGCAGGATGGTAATTATACATCCCATTGATGCAAAGAAGTAGCCTAGTTCTGCGGCAATATATCCTCCGCCAATAATGGTCATTGTTTTTGGGATCTTCTGCAAGCGGAGCGCTTCCGTGCTGGTAAGAAAAGGTACTTTTTCAATTCCTGGAATAGGGGGAATCGAAGGTCGTGTTCCAGCGGCGATAAGAATTTTCTTTGCGGTTATTGTTTCGTTGTTTATGAGCAGGGTTGTTTTATTGACAAAGGATGCTTTTCCTTTGAAAATGACAGGATTTTTAGTGCTGTTAATGTTTTTTTCAATTTCTTTTGCTTCGTGATCTACAAGCGACGTAGCACGTTGAATCGCATGAAGAGGATGGAGTGATTTAATCGTGGCGTTAATCCCAAATTGAGAAGCAGTGGATATCGTTTCAGCAACATCGGCACTGTGAAGAATCATTTTGGAAGGAATACACCCACGATTGAGGCATGTCCCTCCAAGCGGTCCTTCGTTAATAATAGCTGTTTTGAGTCCGTGTTGAGCAGCGCCGACTGCTACATCAAGTCCAGAACCAGCTCCAATGACTACGAGATCAAATGATTTCATTTTCCTCTTTTATAATAAGGGTGGTACTTTTGTTATTTAATTCTTTGGATGAATTTCGTGAGCAATAAAATAAACAATGCATCATTTCTAGATACTCGCTGGGTTTAAATAGTTATCAATCGTTGTTAAAATTCAAATGAGAAAAGAGTATGAATTAATCATTGTTGCTGGAGCGCCAGGAGCTGGAAAGACTTCTATTTGTGAAGTTCTAAAAGGGCACAGTACAATTTCTGAGTG
>DUGB01000029.1 GCA_013331555.1 Candidatus Woesearchaeota archaeon | reverse complement strand
GACTACAAAGAGGCTCAATTAAGAATTGATTTTCTAGACCCGCTTTTTGAACTTCTAGGCTGGGACATTAAGAATGTTAATGGTAAGTCTACAAACGAAAGAGAGGTTTTGGTTGAAGAATCATTGAAAGAAGATATTTATTCCACCACAGAAAAGCCTGATTACACGTTTCGTCTTTTTTCTGAAAGAAAGTTTTACTTAGAAGCTAAAAAGCCTCGTGTCAAAATCGACACGGACAATGAACCTGCGAAGCAAGTCAGACGCTATGGCTTTACTTCAAAATTAAAAATCTCCGTGCTTTCCAACTTTGAATACTTAGCAATTTATGATTGCTCAGCCAAAGTGGAAGAAACTGATCATGCTTCAAAATCTCGAGTAAAACTTTATCATTTCACCGAATACGAAGAAGCCTTTGAAGACATCAAAAAATCTCTAAGCCACGACAGTGTTTACACTGGTTCATTTGATGAAACCTGGGAATACATTGAGCAACAACTTAAGCTTTTCAGTATTGATGACCTCTTTCTTTCCCAAATTAATCAGTGGCGCTTAATTTTAGGAAAAGAGATATTCTCACACAAACCCGACTTAAAAGAGACAGAATTAAATGATCTCGTACAAAAATACATAAACAGCATTATCTTCCTACGGGTTTGTGAAGACAGAAACCTTGAAACATATAAAACCCTTCTCTCTAGTAATGGCAACTACGAAACTTTAATTAAACTTTTCCGAGAGGCTGATAGAAAGTACAACTCAGGACTTTTCAATCACACATTAAATGGGGAAGTCATCAAAAACAATAGTTCATCTTTTTGGACGATAATCTCCCAGCTCTACTACCCTGAAAGCACGTACTCTTTTGCAGTTTTTGCCTCAGATATTTTAGGGAATATTTATGAAATTTTCCTAGGAGAGAAGTTGACCATAAGCAGTGGTGAAATCTCACTCACAAAAAAACCGGAGCATATCGATCGAGATATTGTTACTACGCCAACCTTTATCATTAAGGATATTTTAAGGAAAACCGTTCTTCCGTTTTGTGATGGCAAGACAGATTCAGAGATATTAAGTTCGTCATTCGCTGACATTGCTTGTGGATCAGGAGCCTTTTTATTAGAAACTTACCAACTCATAGTTGACTATTTGGTGGACTATTTTCTTAAGACCTCTCCTGAAACACTAATTCGAACTGGCGTGAATACATACAAACTTCCCTTTCAAATCAAGAAGCAAGTTCTTGTAAATTGTCTTTACGGAATTGACAAAGATTTCAATGCAGTTGAGGCTTGCAAGTTTG
Source organism: Candidatus Woesearchaeota archaeon (assembly GCA_013331555.1). GTDB lineage: Archaea > Nanobdellota > Nanobdellia > Woesearchaeales > GW2011-AR9 > UBA10204 > UBA10204 sp10204u. The sequence continues at coordinate 2,652 of DUGB01000029.1, read as the reverse complement.
GTATGTTACTTAAACTTCTTGAGGATGAAGATAGTACTACCATTCCAACTCCAGCATTACCACTTTTGGACAGAAATATTCAATTTGGGAATAGCTTGGTGGATTCAACTCAGACATCGAGAGAGAACCGAACAACTATTAACCCCTTTGACTTTGGTGAAACAAAATTTGACGTTATTGTTGGCAACCCTCCATACATGTCAACAGAACACATTAAACAACTAACTCCACTTGAACTTCCAATATACAAAAGGACTTACACATCTTCACACAAGCAATTTGATAAATACTTCTTATTTATCGAGAGAGGACTCAAACTCCTTAAGGAGAATGGTTTTCTGGGATATATTGTTCCGAGTAAGTTTACAAAAGTAGGGGCTGGTCAGAAACTTCGAGAGTTACTAAGGAGCCAATAATTTGTAGAAGAAATCGTTTCCTTTGGTGCGAATCAGATATTTCAAGATAAGACGACTTATACCTGTATGCTTGTGCTTAAAAACAGTGGACAAACTTCATTAAAGTATATCGAAGTCAAAGACTTAAATAGTTGGAAGACTAGAAATATTGACCTGAGAGATTATGATACCGTTGCGTTTGACGAATTAGATGATGATGTTTGGGTCTTAGTCCCTGGATATCTCAAGCCAGCGTATGAGGCTATTAACAAGCAAAGTAAATTGTTAGAGGAGCTTATCGGTTCAGATAACATTTATAACGGCATACAAACAAGTGCTAACAATATTTATATTCATACAGCTTCAAAAGAAGACGAAACCTATGTATATTTTTCAAAAGACGGAAAAACATGGAAAGTGGAAAAGACCTTAACAAGGCCATATTTCAAAACTTCCAGTGGTAGCGATAATCTAAATTCCTATCGTCCCTTCAAACCAAACTCTTTTGTTATTTATCCGTATCTTAAAACTACCTCAGGAATAGAATTCGTAAGAATGGATAAGCTAAAAGCTGAATTTCCTTTCATGCATGAATACTTAATGGCTTATAGAGAAGCTCTAAGTGACCCTAAGCGTGATATAAAGCCTACCCCAGAAACAGACAGTGAGTGGTACCGATTTGGAAGACATCAAAGTTTAGACAAATGCGATGTCCCATCAAAAATAATTGTTGGTGTTTTGTCCCAAGGAAACAAGTATGCAATTGATTACTATGGAACGCTCATATCATCAGGTGGTACAGCTGGCTACTGCATGATAACCCTACCGGATGAGTTTCCCTATTCTGTTTACTATGTTCAGGCTTTGCTTAATTCAAAATATCTTGAATGGTACTCTTCCCTTATTGGTGAGGTGTTCAGAGGCGGCTACATTGCTAGAGGAACCAAAGTCTTAAAAAGACTTCCAATAAGAACAATCGATTTTACTAAGATTGAAGAGAAAAATCTTCATGACCAGATTTCTGCGACTCAGAAAGACCTTATAAGGATTCAAGGTGAAATAGATACAAATCGGAGTGATCATAGAGTGACCGATCCGCTACAAAGAGAGTTTGATCTTAAAAAAACCGAATTAAACCAAGCACTGGTGAGACTGTATGGATTAAGTGATATGGATGACCAGATTCCATTGATTTCAAAAATGTATGAAGCTAATTAATGAAACTACTAAAGAAAAATTGCGAGGAGGTTTTTACACTCCCAATTCCATTGCTGCGTTTATTTTAAAATGGGGCTTCAATGGCAATAAGGAAAATGATGTTTTAGAACCGAGCTGTGGTGATGGTGTTTTTCTGGAAGAAATCAGGAACGGCAATTATAAATATAAAAGCGTCACCGCAGTTGAAATTGACGCTGTAGAGGCTGAGAAAACAAAAAAGATTGCTCTTTTAAAGTGCAAGGTTATCGTCTCTGATTTTCATGAATTTTGTCTCAAATCTAGTCAAAAATTTGACCTCGTTATTGGCAATCCTCCCTACATCAGATATCAATTTTTTGATCGCAAACAACAAAAAATGGCTGATGAGATATTCACAAGAGCCCAATTAAAATACTCAAAATTGACTAATGCCTGGGTATCATTCGTAATTGGCTCCAGTTTATTACTGAAAGAAAAAGGCAAGATCGGTTTTGTTCTTCCGGCCGAATTATTACAAGTCTCTTTTGCCCAACAACTCAGAGAGTTCTTGGCACATTTCTACAATAAGATAAACATCATCTCTTTTAAAACTTTAGTGTTTCCAGAAATTCAACAAGAAGTGATACTCCTTCTTTGTGAGAAAAATGATTCCGACTCCCATTTTATAGAGCATTTAGAACTCAGAGACGCACAAGAGTTATCAAATCTTGATGTAACAACTTTAAGAAGTCCTAAAAAGAAGATTGACTTTAAATCTAATAAATGGACCTTTTACTTTCTAGATCAAGAGGAAATAGATTTTATTGAACGCCTTCAAGAAAGCGAAGCTATTCCCAAACTTGGTAAGTATGCAAAAGTTGAGGTTGGAATCACTACTGGTTCAAATCCGTTTTTTACTGTTCCATTTTCAATAGTTAAAGAGTACAGCCTCGAGAAGTTTGCAAAACCATTGGTGGGTAGAAGCGTTCAAGTTCCTAGTGCAATTTTCACTAGAAATGATTGGCTAGAAAACAGGAAGGCAGAAGCGAGAACCCACTTATTAGTATTCCCTGAGCTCTCA
>DUGB01000017.1 GCA_013331555.1 Candidatus Woesearchaeota archaeon | reverse complement strand
GCATTGGCAGGATTGTCTTCTATTGGAGTTGAATTAAGTCGATTTGCCCAAGAACGAGATTTCTCACAAAGATTGGAACGGTTGAGAGCAGCTCATCCCGATTTAGTTCTGATTACGACGGGAATGTTGGAAAGGCATTCTGAAGTTCAGTGGTCTTAAATTTCTTCTATTGCTTGTACGTAAGCAACACCCATTCCCGTAAGGGCACAGATATTCTTTCATGTTCAATAGGATGAGTGATGTGTTCTAGCCTTTCGATTCTGTACTTACGAAATAACTTTCTGAGTTCCTCTTCTTCAAAGAAATGGACGGGAAGACTGTTCTGAACACAAAATCCAACATGAGAGAATCCATATATCTCTTCTGGCCTTGCTTTGGCAAAAGGATGTTGTGTAGAAACAACTCTTACTAAAAATGGTCTTCCTGATTTTAGAGCATCACTTAGTTTTCTAATTGATTGTCTGATCTCTTCTATGGTTCCGTATTCTAGTGAATGATTTGCTACAATAAAATCCATAGATTCCGAAGGATATGGTAAATCTGTTAGCGTTCCAACTTGATAATCAATCTCTAAACCTTTTCTATTTCTCTTTGCAATCTCAATTGCTTCTTCGGAAATATCGATTCCATGAACGTTAAAGCCTTGTTCTGCAAGATATTGTGAATGTCTTCCAGTTCCACATCCGGCATCGAGGACTTCAACTACCTGTTCTTGTTTGAGGTGTGGGACTAAGTTTACAATTTCTTTTGAAGGTTGTGTATGAATACTTCCTTCAGCGTAAATTTTGTTCCAGATAGTTATAGAGTGAACTCCCCCTTTGAGAATTAATTTTCTCCATAAAACTCTAACTCATCTGTCTTTTCGTCAACGAAAACGTTTTCTTTTGCTGTTTTAGCTTTGCGGAGGAGATGTTTGGCTTTGTTTTCTTCAAAATGATCCGCAGTGCCTTTTCCCGAGAGACCAGTTTGAGGAGTTCTCACAAGATAGTCATCTACTGTAAATTCCTGGCCAGTTTCAAGATATTTATGGTATAATTCGTGAAATTTAGGGAAATTGATCCAGGTGTACCAAGTATCTTCTTTCTTAAATTTCTTCTTAGCAAACATCACCACGCGGGAAGGGATATGTTCGGATACAATGTCGTACTCCGGAAGATATTTTAGGAGTTCTTTGGCAAAGGCAATGACTTCTTCATGCAGAGGCATATTTTCTTTGCTTAAGCGTTGTCGTGAAGGGCCTACAAACATGTATGCTTTGGCTTCGATGAAATCAGGGTTACCGAGGTGAATTAAGTCAGCATATTTTTCGGGTAAGACGTCGTTTATTCCTTTGATGATGGTCAGGCGAATGCACGTTCGCTGTTTTTTTTCTTTGAGATAGTTAAGACTGAGAATCATCCGTTCCCAGTAATCGCTAAATAAAGGCACATCGACTTCTTTCAGAAGCTCTTTTGTTGGTGCATCTACGCTAAGATAAAGTTGGGTGATCGGTTTGAGGTTTTTAACATGATCGGGATATTGGGAATTTGTAACCAGGAATGTAGAAATATTGTCTTTGTGGAATTTGTCGATGAGTTCGTTCATTTTTGGATACGTTATTGGTTCTCCGGTGAGAGAAAGAGCAACATGGCGGACTTGTTTTGACTTTTCATAAGCAGCTTTGTTTGCTCGATGAGAGCCGCCGAACCCAACGAGGAGTTTATGATGAGCTTCAAGACTTTTTTCATAAATCATTTGCGGATCGTCAACATTCCATTTCCATTCTTTTGAGACCGGTGCTTTATAGCCGCGCCAGCAGAACGTGCAGCGATTTGCACAGCTGATGCTCGTAGTCATTTGCATACATTGATTACTCATGATGCCGTAGAATTTGAGTTTGTAACAACCGCCTTCACCGTTGATCATATTCTTCGTCCAGCCGCAGGTTTTAACAGCGGAATGATCTCCGACAATACGATATTGTTGCTTTTCGAGTTCGGCTTTGGCTTCGGGAGTGAGCATAATTTGTTTTTAACAGCAACGTTTAAAAAGATTATGTACTAATTTGTATATACAACATATGTCAGACTATATTATAGAGCTTTTTGAACAGTATGCTCGGAGTGACGTACTAGGTATTGATGTCCTCCGTCCACGTATAAATTCCTGTGCACCGCAACTTGTTACCGAATCAGCTTCTGCTTTTCAAGTAGTTATTCCCGGGTATGAAGTGGGGCAAGTACAGCTACGTCACGTATTACATCAATTACTTCACTTACGTGCTGATGTTCCATTTTCTTATAATGCTGGTTTGGCTGTAGGGGATTTAATGCCTGATTCCATCGTTGAGAGGAAGCTTCGTGCGTATGAAGATGCTTTAATTGAAGGTTCACATCCAGTGCTTCGTGTGCTTCAATCTTCTGTTGATGTAGTAGTGGAGAAAGCTAGACAAGTAGCACGTGGCGCGAGTGGAACTTTTAAGCCTCAGCTTCATCCTTTAGCTGAAGAAAGGTTACGGGTTCGCTCTTCATAAAGAAAGAAGAGGAAGAACAAGTTACTTTTTAATGTGATTTTACTCTTCTTTCTTAGTAGGAATGGAATCTATGCACAGTTCTTCGATGATTAGTAAGTCAATTTTGGTGAGAATAAGTTGGCTTGATTAATAGTTAGTGTTGGAGAGAAACGAAATGGGGTGTAGTTTAGAATTGAGTCCTAATTTAATATCGGTTTTTTTGTGCTGGAAGTGTTCTATCATATTGGAAAATAACCAATCGAGTCTGAGTTGTTCCAGAACCTTTAGTTGTTGTTATTCTGTGTTCAAAAGAGGCAGTTTCAAATGAAGGAAATTGCGGCACATTCTCTTCTCCGCGGACAGCAAGTTGTGAATAAGAAGCTCCGTCAAGATTAAGTGCACCTCGATACCCTTCTCTTTCAAGCTGCTCAGCCCACTCTTCTATTGTTACTGGTTGTTCCTGCACCGCGAAACAAATTGTATCTATGTATTCTTTTTGTTTTGTTCCTATGGCTGAACGCGCCGCCGTGTTTCGTTGGTAACGTGATTCCCGTGCCTGAGGATGAACTTTGTAATCCATAACAAGAGTGGGATGAGTACCGATGACGAGAAAATATTCTGGAAAATCACCAGAGAATGAATCACGTACGTCCACACGTAGGCCATTTTTGCTTATGGTGAAATAGCCGCGGGAATGACGTGGATTTTCTGTTGCTAAATGGTTGTCATCAGCGATAAATGCAATTCCTTCTGGCTGGTCGTTTGGTGGGGTGTAGGATGGTCCAAAATACATCCCATTAATCACAGCGATTGCTGTGGGATCTTGTTTTAAGTAGTCTGCAGGAGTTGTTGTGATTTTTTTGATACCGATAGGTCTTCTTGGTGTGGTCTTAAAACAGTAATCTGCAAATCCTGCTGTTACGTGGTCATCAAGAACTTGTGGTGTTGGAAGTGTTGGAGATTCTTCTGCTGGTTTTGTGCCGCTTGGAGTTTCTGCTTGTCGAGGTACTGTTGCACATGCCGCTCCTAGCAGTAAAAGAGCGAGAGGTGTGTATCTCATGCTCTTTGATTATCAAAGCTTCTTTGGAGTTCGCGATTGACTCCAGCGAAATGTCCATCAGGAGCTCTCACGAGTCTGTTAAGATCCGAGTCTATTGACATTGGATAATTAGCTCCCACTTCTATTTTTGGACCAGCAATGTAAACAAATCCTTCTCGTTGTCTGTCTCCAATTGGTTCTTCTCTCGGAACATGCGTTAGAGCAAAGTCCATATTTGCATAACCACGATCACGTAGACAATCTTCAATAATTCTCTTGATATACGCTTCTGTTCTTTGAGCAGGAGTTGTTTTTCCATCTTCTTCAAATCTTACTCCCCGAATTCTTTGCGGTACATAAATTCCTATTCGTGTGTCTAAAGAATGAATCGTTTCTCCATCTTGAGATTCTGGTTTAACATCGACAAAGTAGTCCACAACGTGAAATCGCCCGCCGCCATTAAAAGCACCCCAAAGAATTTTTCTTTCTTCAGTATCGGGACCGAATCTTTGTGCAGTCGGATAAGGTTCTTGTCGATCAGGGTGATACAGAAGTACCCAAGGCGATCCACCATTTGCATCAATTTCATTTCTTTGCTCTGTTCTGAAACGAAGATCATCAGCAATACTTTCTATTGATCTTTCTGCTCTTTTTTGTGGGGTAAATTCTAAATCCCTATCTCTCCCTTCTCCGCTTTGAAAGACAAGTCCCCCGGTTGTTACGAGTTCATTTGCAATTTCTTGAAAATAATTTGGTGTTGTCATGGTGAATACCTCTACGTTTTGATTCCTGAGAAATGGGTTCATACTCCGTAGCTCTGCTACGGTTTTCTATTTCCATTTCTGGGAGTAAAAATCCCANNCTCTGCTGCGATTGGAATTTTTAACTGTTAAAGAACTGTTTATATATAAATCTTTTGATAACTTTATCACTTCTTAGTGGTCATTTAAACGTGGCTTATTTTTTATACTCTTTAGCTCTTTCTTCTTATTATGCTCAAATACTTTTGTTTTATCTTGTTGTTAGCATCATTGTCATCAGCAACGGTTTTGCATGGCACTGTCTACGGTTCTGATCTCAATCCTGAACAAGATGTTCTCATCCAACTTGTTGAACCGATTAAACAAACGTATTTAGCGAAGAATGGAACGTATCGTTTTGACGTGTTGCCGGGGAATTATACTCTGGTTGCGACAAAAGGATTGTTAGAAGTAGAAGAGACAATTATTATTCAAACAGAGGGTGAGCAAGTGTTCGATCTTTTTCTTATTCCTACAACATTCTCTGAAGAGGAATTATGGGAAGAAACAAATGACGATCTTGTTGTGGATTCCTCTATTCTTGGGTATGAATCGTGGCGATACTGGGTAACGGGAATATTGTTACTTATTTTATTCGTTCGGTTAATTTATTTACGGAAGAAATATGGTCCTTTGCCGTTGTTTCGTTTATTTGGAAGAAGAAAAAAAAAAGTAGAACTTCCTCTTGAAACAAAATCGGCACCTCAAAATAAAGATGATACCAATTCTGTTGAACAAGTTGTGGAGATACTTCAACAACATGATGGACGAATGACGCAGAAAGAATTGCGTAGAGAATTACCCGCAATGTCGGAAGCCGGAGTGAGTTTATTATTGGTAGAATTGGAACAGCAAGGGAAAATTACCAAAATTAAGCAAGGACGAGGGAATGTTGTTTTACTGAAAAAGTAGTTTCTATCTGTTGGTAGTATCTTTCCACAAGTATTTTAAATAAATAGTATTGTTCGCTGGACAATNNTGCGTTTCGACGTTATTTGCAGGAAGCGGCTCGATTTCGTCTGTTTACTCAGTTAGGGGAACAAGATTGTGGTCGAAGTATTAGGACAGCTCAACGCTCTTTAATAGAAGTTATGTTGACTCATCGTCCAGAAACTCTTTATGATTATATTGAGCAATATACTGGTGTTGGTGAAAGAGAACGTCCCGCTTTTCTCAATGTGGCATTATCATTAGAGCATATTGATGATGTCTTTGAGTTCTTTCACAAAGCGCCGGGAGTTCTTGATGATTTGCTTGGACTCGTTGACACTATGTATGGTTCTTTAGGTGAAGATCAAAAAGAAACACAGAGAAGAATTGNNACGTATGCAACATGGTGGATTAGGCAATCTATTCAGCGGGCTATTGTTGATACTTCAAGGACGATTCGTCTTCCGTGTAATCAAGTTGAGAAATTTCACTTTTTAGATAATTACGGTAAGAGACATTATGTCATTAATGGTACATCTCCTGATGAAGATGAGCTTGCCAGTGCTTATGCAGAAAAGTTTGATGTTAATATGAGAACAGCTTCAGATAATGTCAAATTCTTTTTACGAATCGGATTGCGTGATTCTGTTTCTTTGGATAAGCGGTTGAGTCCTGATGATGAGAGAACATTGTATGCTCGACTGCCAACTGAGGAGGATACTTTTGGTGATCTTTTGGAGAAAGAATCCACTCATCGTGCTCGCGAACTCATTCGTCGGCTTTCACATCAACAGGAGCGAGTTTTGCGGATGCGGTTTGGTGTTGGTGAAGATCCAGATTATCAACTTCCGTTCTATACTGGTGACGACGTGGTTGCAGGAAAGTTACGGGAGATTGAAGCAAGAGGTTTACGAGTTCGCCAGAGTAGAACTAATGCCGCTAGTGAATCAGTTTAAAAAATAGGATTATAATACCATGACCTCTCCTGTTTGTATTCGTGATGAATTTGAATCTAATCCCGCTGTCGTTGTTGTTAATGTCAATCATTACTTTCATTCTGTCTCTCGGCCTGATACATACGGCAATAACATATTACATTCTGTTGAGTTTAATATTGCTCCAAAGCGGGGACTTTATACTGCTGGTGAACTTCAAGGATTCATGGAAGAATTAATCACTGATTTTATCCCTACTTCTACTATCAATTTTAAAGTACAGGACAATTATTTGTATTTTGGACAGCTTTGTTTTAGTGAGCAACCGGTTGTCGAGTATCAAGATAAACAAACAGTTGTGGATGGTTTATCCGATCGTTTATTTTTACCAGTGTATGCTGATCTTTTGATGTACGGACAAGTGGTCTTAGATGCTTCATTATACCATCGGAGAACATTGGTCCGGTTGTTCCCCTCGCGGAAGTATGTTGAAGATATCCTGCCAGAGAAGCTGCCAACGTCACGGGATCGTATATCTCTTCCGGAATTAAGACGACTTAAACCATTGTTTCGATGGTTTGAGAGAGACTAGATAGGGTGTTATTCACCGGCCCATTTATTTTACCCCCAAATCTTTTTAAAGGCGTTCTTATTCCTGAGACACTATGCGTTTTGAAACATACGACCATAAGGTAGTTGAACTTCAAGTCTTAGACTATTGGAAGAAGAATACAGTTGTTCAAAAACTACGGAAAAAGTATCAGAAAGGCAAGCCATTCTACTTCTTGCAAGGGCCACCGTATACTTCTGGTCGAGTACACATCGGAACGGCATTTCAGACATCATTGAAAGATGTTGTGTTGCGCTATAAGCGAATGCGTGGTTTTAATGTCTGGGATAGGATGGGTTATGACATGCATGGTTTACCGACGGAACAAAAAGTTATGACTAAGCTCAATTTGAAAAATAAGGAAGAGATTGAACAGTTTGGTGTTAAAAAATTTACCCAAGAATGTGAACAATTCTGTACTGACATGATGTACAAGATGAATGAGGATTTTATTCGCTTGGGTATTACTCTTGATTTTTCTAATCCCTATCAACCCATAGAAAAAGAATTTATGGAAGGGGAATGGTGGTTGATCAAGCAAGCTCATGAGAAAAAGCGCTTATACCAAGGATTGCGAACAATGCATTGGGATGCAGCAACTCAAACCGCTGTCGCAAAGCATGAATTGGAGTATAGGCAAGTCACGGATGCAGCATTATATGTGAAATTTCCGCTTGTGGGAAGAAAAAATACGTTCTTTGTAATTTGGACGACAACACCGTGGACGATTCCGTTGAATCTTGCGATTATGGTTAACCCCAAGCTAACGTATGTGGAAGTTGTTGTTGCTTCAGAAACTTGGATTGTGGCAAAAGATTTAGTCCAAACAGTCATGGCTAAAGCAGCCGTTGAAAATTATTCGCTGATGAAAGAGTATCCCGGGAAAAAATTGGAAGGAGTAAAATATCTTCATCCTTTAGAAACAGAAAAGTTCTTACCCAAAGATCTTATTGCTAATCCTCGTCTGTTTACCATTCTGTTGTCAGAAGAATATGTTGATGCGTCGGCAGGAACAGGATTAGTTCATTGTGCTCCTGGTTGCGGTCCTGAGGATTATGAAGTTGGTCATCTTCATCATCTTCCTCCTTTTAATTGTGTTGATGAGGAAGGTTATTTTAGAAACTTTGGTCCTTTCAGTGGTTGGAAGTCAAAGTGGGATGATAAAAAATTCATTGAAGCGATTCATAATGCGGGTGTTTTGTTAACCAAAGAGCCGTATGTCCATGACTACCCTTATGGTGAACGTAGTCATCAACCCGTTATTTTCCGGACGACGAAACAATGGTTCTTTAAAGTAGAAGATTTGAAAGGAAAAATGTTAGAGGCGAATAAATTGATTCTTTGGGAGCCACAAGCTGCTCAAAATGCGTTTAATTCTTGGCTCGATAATCTTCGTGATAATTCCATTACTAAACAGCGTTATTGGGGAACACCTGTTCCAATCTGGCAAGCTGCTGATGGGGACTACATTGTTGTTGGTAGTATTGCGGAATTAGAAAAACTATCCGGACAGAAAGTCAAAGAAATGCATATTCCACAGATTGATGCCATTACGATTAAGAAAGACGGTAAAGTTTACACACGTACTCCTGATGTCTTGGATGTTTGGATTGATGCAGGTACAGCGTCCTGGAATTGTCTTGATTATCCTCAAAACAAGAAATTATTTGATAAATTTTTTCCCGCAGATTTTATTCTTGAAGGGAAAGATCAAATCCGTGGCTGGTTTAATTTATTGATGATCGCATCATTCTTAGCTTTTGATAAACCCTCATTTAAAGCAGTCTACATGAATGGGTTTGTGACTGATGTTGATGGTACAAAGATGTCTAAATCATTAGGTAATATTATCTCACCGGATGAGTTGATTGAAAAACATGGAGCAGATGTCTTACGTTATTATATGTTCCAAACGAATGCCGGAGAAGATATCAATTTTAGTTGGGAAGAATGTGCAGCCAAGCAGCGCAATTTACTCATTCTTTGGAATTTGCATAAATTAATTTTGAACACTGCTCAGGACATGAAAGTTAATCCGTTCAAACTGCCTGGAAAGAGAATTGAAAATGTGTTTGGTCCTCAAGAGAGATATATCATTTCTCGATTACATAGTACGATTCAGAACGTAACGCAGTTGTTAGAACAATATAAATTGGATCAAATTATTGCTCCACTGGAGAATTTGTTTTTGGAATTAAGCCGGAATTATGTTCAGAGTGTGCGGGATAGTCTCGCGACCGGTGATGATGCAGAGAAGGAAACGGTTATCTATACATTGACTACTGTCTTTTTTGAATGTGTAAAAATGTTTCAAGTTGTTGTGCCATTTGTGTCTGAAACAATTTATTTGAATTTTAAAGACGCGTTTGATTTGAAAGAAGAGAGTATTAATAATTATTCCTGGCCGGTTGCTGAGGTGAAAAAAGTTAATGTTGAATTAGAGCAGCAGATGACTATTGCTGGAGCGTTGATGCAAGCAGGGTTAAGTGCTAGGGAAAAAGCCAAGTTAGGATTGCGCTGGCCGGTGAAAGAAATTTTGGTTTCTACTCAGAACCAAGCAGTTGTTAGGGCGGTTGATGTTTTAAATGATGTTCTGCGTAGTCAAACTAACGCTAAGATTGTTAAAGTTGTTGATCAAGTTCCCGGTGTAACGTTTAAAGTGAAAGCTAATTATGGTAAGATTGGTCCAATGTACGGTGATTTATTACCACACATTGCTACGAAATTGACTGTTGACAGTCCCGAGACAATTCTACGTCATGTTCAAGAAAGTAATTATTATGGCTTTACGATCAAAGGAAAAGAAGTTCGCATTACACGCGAGATGATTACGGTGGAACAAGAAATTCCGCCACAGTATACCGCACAAGATTCTGGATATGGTTATGTCTATGTTAATCTTGAGCGTACTCCGGAATTAGAAGCGGAAGGTTATGTGAGAGAATTGATGCGGAATGTACAGCAAGCGCGTAAAGATGCTGGTTTCCAGAAGCAAGATGATATTCGTTTAGCGGTCAGAGTTGGGAAAGAATTAAAG
>DUGB01000125.1 GCA_013331555.1 Candidatus Woesearchaeota archaeon | reverse complement strand
AAGCTAAGAAGTCAAAGATAAGAAGTATGTCTTACAGAACAATAAGAAACCTCAGTACATTAGCTCTTCTAGCCTTTGCTGTTCCATGCCATCAAAAAAATGGTTTTGATGAAACTATAGATTCAACTCCAAAAAGAGTAAGCTGGGATGAAGCTGTAAAAGATAGCAATCAACGCCAACAGTATCTTAATCAACTGCTAGAAAGACTTCCTTCAAACGATCTTTACCTTGGGTCAATAACAAGACTGATCTACTCATCTGTTCCAAGTGAAGATGGTGGTCTTTACGGAAATTTGGAACAATCAGTTGCTTCAGTCAGGACGGACGCTTGCACTCGCGGAGAAGGATGCCCCGTTGCAGTTTATGCAAAAGCTTTTGATAGAAGATTTGTTTCAACCGAAGAAGACTTACTCTCTGTCCTTGATAATGAAAGTATCCCTGCTGCCTACAAAAAACAGGGAAAAGTTTCATTCCCAAGAATCACCTTCGATTCAAGCGCATCAACAGACATCCAAACAGTCATTGGGTTTTTAGAGGCCTCATCACAAACGTCTCTAGCCTATCATGTTCAAGAGCTTCACAGTTCATTACACCAACTATTGATGATTGAATCTGGAAAAAGACAGGTCTCCCCCACTTTTCATACAGATGCTCTTGGTTCATATCAGCTGGTAAGAGATGCTTTGAGAACCGCTGCAGACAATACTGAATATCAAAATGCTGTAAATCGTCTTTTAGAATATACAACTCCTGACAAAATTAGAAAAAGCAGAGTTCAACTTCCTCAAACATCAATATTAGTCTCTGCGTCCAACGATCCTTTGTAATACAAAATCTCGTTGATCGCTTCCAGCAGCATAACTTAATATTCCAGTAAGTGCTCCAACACATCCTTCAGAAGCTAAATCATCAAAACACAAAGCAAGACCTCGATAATCCCCTTGAGGGTGAAATAGACGAGGGAAAAAACCTTCTACAGCGGTTAATCCTGCATCATCGATATGCTTGAAAATGCAACGTCCCATCGGATGAGGAGCTGGACCGCTTTGGTATTGCTGACAATCATAAGTTATGGGGCCATCAGAAAATCCAAGATGACTCCAAGGACGAAATCCTAAATGCTCAGCAAGAGCATCAGTCGATCCTTCTTTAAACCAAACCGGAATCCTTGATTGAGACCATCCTGGAAGAAGAAACTGAAAAGAATGACCCACTTCGTGAGCGACTTTACCCCAGAATTGATCCTCGCGATTTCTATGATAAGCTTCGCCACCAAACGTAACGTAAATTGTATTACCACCGTAATTAAATCCACCATCACCACCTAATGCTGTCGAAAGCATATGTGGAGAAACAATCAAAGAGTAACGGACAACATCTTCAAATCCAACAGTACGGCTTAATTCTTCATCAATATGATCCACTCTCCGAATCATTTCTGGAAGATGGAATGTAACCTCAGAAGAAAAATCATCTGCAACATCACTTTCTTGAGCTAAAAGATAAAGTTCACCATGCTGACCTCCTCTTTTAAACAAACGATAACGCAAAGAGGTCTGTAAACCGGGCTGAAGGATGTCAAGACGATTCTGAAAAGCTCGATAACCTTCTTCACTGTCAACAGGAAGACAAAGTGTGATCTCCGGGGTTCCTCGAACTTCTAAACGAACATTACGAGATAATCCAATAAATTCAGAACCTTCAAGAACATCAAAAGAAGGAGCATGTAAAGCAATAGTATACTGTGTAACGGGAAATCCTTCAAAAAAAAGTCGATATCTCGCTCTATCTTCAAGACGATCACGTGTCCCTTCAGGAGCAATAATAACGGAGGGAAAACGAAGAGCATCCAAACAAAGTGGATCATCTTCAATAGAAGAGCAAACAGTCATTCCACCCAAAAGTCGCTGAAGGATTACATAAGGACTTTGACCTGCAGTTTGACTAGGGGTGTATACTCCAGAAAATCTTTCTGGAATCAACCCACAGTCAACAGGTGTAGAGCGAGTTAGACAAGCATCAGGATCATTACATTCAGTTTGTACTAGCCTCCCATCAAGACAATTTTCAAAAGAATAACCATTATCAAATACGCCACAACGAATAGCTCTTACTAAACCATCATCAACTAAACCGTTGCCATCATTATCTCGTCTATCACATGACTCAGGAGTAAATGGAGACTTTCCTTGTAATGTTGCTCTTTGTGCAGGAACAGAAACAACCGGAGGTAAAACAATCTCGGGATGACAACCTTCTAAAGAGATAGTAGAAGGAACACTGGTTACAAAAGGTTGCGAACCAGAAGCCACAATTTTCTCTGAATGATCAAAACGGGTAAAATCTTCCTCTTTTCCACACGCCACTAACGCTAAACCTAACGCCGCGACTAGCCCAGCTCCATATAATCCTCTTCTTCTCATCCCCACGTAAAACCAACAGTACTTTAAAAACGTTGCTATTTTTGACATTATTTAGTGATGAATAAATAAAAACAACGTTTAAAAGCAAAATCCACTTCATTCCTAACAAAATGTACGATAAACCAATCGAAGAGATCTATAAATCCCTCAACACCTCAGTTAAAGGCCTGACCACTCTCGAAGCAGAGAAACGTCTCGACCAATATGGTTTCAATGAAATCGAAATAAATCCAAAGACAAGTATTATTAAAATAATTCTCCGCCAATTCAGCAGCCCATTACTCTGGATTCTATTTGCTGCCATCATCATCTCTATTTTTTTTCAACAAACAGTAGAAGCAATCGTCATCGGCATTATCCTAATCCTTAATGCAATAATTGGCTTTGCTCTCGAATTCAAAGCGGAACGAGCCCTTTTTGCTCTCCATCAATTGAGCCCGCAAATGGCATTTGTTCTCCGCAACAACAAAGAGACAAAAATACACTCTGATCATCTTGTTCCAGGTGATATTATCTTTCTTTCCGTTGGCAGTAAAGTTCCCGCCGATGCCCGTCTTATTGAAGTTCATGATGTAGAAACACAAGAAGCGGCACTGACGGGAGAATCTTTCCCAATTCAAAAAATAATAACACCCCTTCCCCAAAAAACCATTCTCGCTGAACGAAAGAACATGGTGTACGCATCAACCATCATCACCAAAGGCCGAGGGAAAGCGGTCATCACAACAACTGGTATGAATACAGAAGTAGGAAAAATCGCCCATCTTTTACAAAAGACAGAGACAAAAACAATTCCTTTCCAAGCCATGCTGCAAACGACAAGTAAAACAATTACGATCGCAGTCATTATCATCGCAATTCTCATTTTTGTTCTTGGTATTCTGACTGGCCAAGATACTCTCACTATTTTTCTCACTGCCATCGCGCTCGCTGTCGCTGCCGTTCCAGAAGGACTGCCAGCGATAATCACCATTGCTCTTGCTCTCGGTGCACAACGCATGGCCAAACGCAATGCTATCATCCGCCGTTTACCTGCCGTTGAATCCCTCGGCTCGATCAATGTTATCTGTACTGATAAAACGGGGACTCTTACGATGAATGAAATGACTGTCACCCATCTCTGGGCGAACAAAAATGTATACTCTGTTACGGGAACAGGATATTCGACTCAGGGTTCCATTCTATCAGATAAAGCCAATGTCATTCTCTCAGAACTAAAAATGCTTCTTCTGTGCGGAGCGTTATGTAATGACACCACGATCTCAACAACGAAAAAACAAGCAATCAACGGTGATCCCACAGAAGCGGCACTCCTTATCTCTGCTCAAAAAGGGGGAATAAACTTAGCCCAAGCCAACGAATTATATCCCCGTATTGATGAAATTGCGTTTACCTCCGAACGAAAAGTGATGACCACGATTCATCAAAGTAAAAAAACAATCTCATTCACCAAAGGCGCACCTGACATTCTTCTTCAACACTGCAATCAAATTTTACTGAACGGAACAGTTCAACGATTGGATCATGATCTTAAGAAACAAATCCTCCAACAAAATAATCATTTTGGATCACAAGCACTGCGTGTTCTCGCCTTCGCATACAACGAAAACAGCACGAAAGAAACAGCAGAACAAAACTTTATCTTCCTCGGCCTGCAAGCCATGATTGATCCGCCAAGAGCCGGTGTAAAAGAATCAATCGCCCAGTGCCATCGAGCAGGCATCAAAGTCATGATGATCACCGGTGATCACCCTCACACCGCAAAGGCAATCGCTGACCAACTTGGGATTACCGGAAAAATTATCACCCATGATGAACTCAACTCTATCATTGTCGAAAAAAAAATTGATACTATCGGCGTTATTGCTCGCGTTGATCCAGAACAAAAAGTAAACATCGTCAACGCTCTCCAAAACAAAGGCTATGCCGTTGCGATGACTGGTGATGGAATTAATGATGCTCCTGCATTAAAAAAANNTTATTCTCGTCAATGATAATTTTACATCAATTGTAAATGCGATAGAAGAAGGCCGAGGATTATATGATAACATCCAAAAAGCAACAAATTACTTGCTCTCCAGCAATATCGCTGAAATTCTGGTTATTGCTATCGGCATATTAGTATTAACACCATTCTTTGGAACGCCTCTGCCTTTAACAGCACTCCAGATTCTCTGGATTAATCTGATTACTGATGGTCTTCCAGCAGTAGCATTAAGCGTTGATCGCTTCCCAGCAGCGATTATGAATCGAAAACCAAGGGAGAGAGGAAATAATTTACTTTCCAAAGAACAACGGCAAAAGATAATTTCTATTGGTGTTACCCTCGCCGTAGTTGTTCTTATTCTCTTTTTACTCTATCGAAATACTTCCATTGAAAAATCACAGACCGTTGTCTTTACCTCTCTCATTCTATTTGAAATTGCGCGGCTGCATTTCATCCGCAGAGAATATCATAATTCTTTTTTCTCAAATAAATGGTTAATTGCAGCAATTATTGTATCGTTTGGCCTTCATCTGATTGTAGTTTATTCCTCACTTGGTTCATTATTTGGTGTTGTTCCATTAGAACTTATTGATTGGATAAGAATTGGTATTGGCGGAGTTGTGCTAGGAATAATAATTCAATTTATTGGCTTTGTTGAAAAGTGATTNNTTCCATGTTAAAGAGAATCACTTTTCAACAAAGCCCCAAACAATACAAAATACCCTGTAACTACATCCCATATAGTTCCGACTAGAAATCCAATTGCAACCATCTTTCTTATGAAGAAAGTGATGATTATTAGAACTGCAGAAAGTACAAGATTTGCCATAATAGCAGTCTGTGCACCTAATCCAAAATAAGGGACTATAAATATCCAAATTAAAGTAACTAATCTTGGAAGAACAATTAGCCCAATTAAAAATTCTATAAAATTTCCAATAAAACTTTCTGCCATATACTGAATAATTGAGCAAGGATTTATTTAAAACTTATCTTTGACTTCTTAGCTT
>DUGB01000094.1 GCA_013331555.1 Candidatus Woesearchaeota archaeon | reverse complement strand
TGGCAAACTGTCAAACTTGGGTAACAATAGCAGAAAATATCGGAAAGAAAGTAATTTTAGTTGATTTTTGGACTTATAGTTGCATCAACTGTCAAAGAACATTACCATACCTCACCACATGGCATAACAAATACAAAAATAAAGGGCTTCTGATCATAGGAGTACATACACCGGAATTTGATTTTGAAAAAGAGTATGATAACGTGGTAAGAGCAACCAAAAAATGGGATCTCCACTATCCCATTATCCTCGATAATGACCATCAAACCTGGAGAGCCTATAAAAACCGATATTGGCCAAGAAAATATCTAATTGACATTGATGGTTTTATCGTCTACGATCACATCGGAGAAGGCTCGTACGCGGAAACTGAAGAGAAGATACAAGCACTATTACAAGAAAGAAATCAAATTCTTGGAATTAAAGAAAGTATTGAAGAAAACGTATCTCAAATTAATGCTGAAACACCTCAATTTGGCAACATCAAGACTCCCGAGATTTACTTTGGCTACGAATTTCAGCGAGGACAAATGGGCAACAAAGAAGGCTGGGTTCCCGAAAAAACAATGTACTATAGTCCTCCAGAAAAACAAGAAAGAAATAAGTTTTATCTCCAAGGTAATTGGAAAAATAATCCAGATAACCTGGAGTCGATCGGTGAGCAAGGCAGTGTTTTTATACAGTATGATGCTAAAATTGTAAATATAGTAGCGGGTTCATCTGAAACAAAAGAGATTACATTCAAATTAGATCATAAAACTATTGGAAAGATCAATGTTTCAAATTTTGAGCTATATCAATTAGTAGCAGAAGAAAACTATGCTGCACATTCACTAGAGTTGGAAATTCCGCCAGGAGTCATGATTTATACTTTGACATTTGGGTAAGAAAGCAAATAAGTATCTCACCTCATTACAAACGGAATTTTCCCGCCTCGATACAAATACATCGCTAACACCAGCGAAACACCTAAAATTAACGCTGCCGGAACAAAATTATTCTTTTGGACAACAGTATTATTAGGATATTCATGACACTCATAATCACTCCCACAATAGGCATTATCCGAACAGTCTTTATTGCTATTACACTCGCGCAGCGCCAATCCGACCAAGAAGATTGCTAGTAGAATCAATGCTAACAATACAGCCACAATGCCCAAAGCCGCTCCTTTCTTATTCATAATAACTCCCGCCAAGGTGCTCTTTTTAAAGATTTCTTCAATCCACACCACACAAGCACTAAATATAAAAAGAGCAAGCTCCCACCGCATAACTCATGAAAGCACAACATTTACGTACGCTCTATCTAACATTCTTCCAGCAGAAAGGCCACGTAGTAATTCCTTCTGCATCGCTCATTCCTTCGAATGATGCATCTGTTCTTTTTAATACAGCAGGTATGCAGCCTCTCGTACCTTATTTAATGGGTCAAAAACATCCTCAAGGAAAACGCATCGTTAACATTCAAAAATGCCTGCGCACTGTTGATTTTGACAACATCGGAGACAACACCCACCACACTTTCTTTCAGATGCTCGGAAACTGGTCATTAGGAGATTACTTCAAGAAAGATGCTCTTGGTTGGAGTTTTGAATTTCTCACCTCACCACAATGGTTGAACATCCCTCTCAGCATGCTTGCCGTCACAGTATATGAAGGAAGCAAAGACGTCCCTCGCGATGAAGAATCGTATGCTCTCTGGCGCAGTTTAGGTGTTCCAGAGCAACGAATCGCTTTTCTCGGTAAAGACAATTTTTGGATTGCCGGAGAGACCGGTCCATGCGGTCCTTGTTCAGAAATGTTTTATTGGACTGGAGATGAGAAACCGCCAACACGATTCGATCCTAACGATAATCACTGGGTTGAGATCTGGAATGATGTCTTTATGAGTTATAATAAACTTCCAACAGGAATGTACCACCCATTGCAACAAAAAAATGTTGACACAGGGATGGGCTTTGAACGAACACTTGCTGTCCTCAGTGGAAAGAAAAGCGCATACGAAACCGATCTCTTCCAGCCAGTCATCCAAAAAATCGAAGAGCTAACTAAAAAACACTACAAACAAGAACAGCGACCGATGCGCATCATTGCCGATCATCTCCGCGCAGCGGTGTTCATCCTTGGCGATGACAATGCAATTAGCCCATCCAACGTTGATCGCGGCTATATCCTCCGGCGTTTAATCCGTCGTGCGGTGCGCTATGCGAAACAAATCAATATGCCGGGAACATTTACCCAACCTCTCGCAAAAATTATTATTGAGAACTATAAAGAAATGTATCCCGAACTCAGCACGAATGCTGCGCACATCTACACAGAACTACAAAAAGAAGAAGAAAAATTCGAAAAAACATTAGAAAAAGGAATGCAAACACTAAAAGACGAATTAGCTAAAATTAGTGTTTTCAAAAAAAGTAAAAGTGGAGACTTAGAAGGAATCCAATTAGATAAAGTGCAACTAGGCAAGACAACATTCTCTGGAAAAACAGCTTTTCTCTTATTTCAATCATATGGGTTTCCACTAGAAATGACCGAGGAGATTGTAACAGAATACGGATGTACCGTTGACACAAAAGAGTTTTACGTAGAATACGAAAAACATAAAGACACCTCACGGGTCGGAGCAGAACAAAAATTCAAAGGCGGACTTGCTGATACGAGTGAAATGTCAGTGAAGTACCACACAGCGACACACCTTTTGCATCAAGCACTCCGCGATGTACTTGGAAAGGAAGTGCAACAAAAGGGAAGCAACATTACGCTCGAACGGTTGAGATTTGATTTTGCTTTTTCACGAAAGCTCACGGATGAAGAAAAAAAGAAAGTTGAGAAAATTGTGAATGAGAAAACAAAAGAAGAGTTGCCGGTTCAAAAAATTGTTTTGCCGATTGCGGAAGCGGAAAAGACGGGCGCACTTCACTTTTTCGGAGGAAAATACGGCGAGCAGGTGAGCGTCTATTTCATCGGGCCATCGCTTGAAACCGCGTACTCAAAAGAATTCTGCGGCGGTCCGCAT
>DUGB01000120.1 GCA_013331555.1 Candidatus Woesearchaeota archaeon | reverse complement strand
TAAATTAAGCTTCGGAGATACTGTGATGAGGAGAAATGTTTATATAGGTTAAATTTATTTCAAGATGTTGATATTACATGGAAAAGAAGGTGTGGTTAAAAGTTATTTTGGTAGTGTCTTTGCTCTTTGTCTTTCTTTTCTTAACTGGTTGTGTTAAAGTGGGGGATACGTACATGCCCATTTCAGGGAGTGACATTTCTGGTCCATTTGATATTATTAAAGCGATATGGTATGCTATTGTCTACGTGGCAACGCTCAAGTTCATTAAAGAAGGGGTTATCCCTTTGGCGGCGTTTATGCGTTTGGTTGTGGGTATCCTGCTCTTTACTGTTCTCTATGGGGGAGCTCACCTTGCTCGGATTCCGCGCAATATGGGAATTACTTTATCACTTGTGATTACTGTTATTTCAGCAGTTTTCATTCCTGACCCCGTTCTCATTACAATTGGCGCATCCTATGGGACGATTGTTTCTCTTGCGTTGGTTGGGATTCCTTTAGCTGGTGGTTTTTTCCTGTTGCGTGCCATTCCTACCAGCGGTTGGTGGATTGTGGCTAGGATTGCCGTTCTGTTTTTGATGGTTACAATTCTGTCAATGATGTCACCTCATGTTAAAGATTTACTTGACGTTACTGTTCCTGCACTTTCATCTGGAGGTCCTTAGTTCAACAATGGCAAGCGCACTTGGTGGAATTCTAGATTGGGTAATCATCTTTCTATGGTGTTGGATAATCTGGGAATTCATTAGATTAATATTCTTTCGTGGCGGTCAGAAAGTATTAGAGAATATAACTGGATCAGAACATTATCCTAATTTTTTAGGACGTATGAAAACAAAAGTTCTCTCTGCAATACCTTTGACAGGACAGAATTGGGACTATGAGCACGCCCGTCGCGAAGAAACGAGAGTTTTAAACTCCCTCATTACAGAACAAAATGAGAAGAAAATGCTGGAAGCCTTGTCTGATGCTTTAAAATCTTATGGCAAAGAATTTCATATCTTGTTTGATCAGGGTGAAATACTGAGTAAAAATCATCTGGAAACGATGCAGAGTGCTTTTTTAAGGTTCCTCGATGCTCTTGAGAAAGTCAATCAAGCTGAACATAAATGGAAACGGAATGAACGTAGAGAAGTACAAGAATTTAATAGGCTAATGGTGGAACTTAAATCTAAGCGAGCGGATATTAAAGTCATTGATGATCTTGCGACACGAGAGAAATTGGTCTTGGATCTGTTTTCGAGAGTTGCTGCTTCTGTTAAGAAGATGAATGAATATATGCAGAAGATTCAGAAACCACAATTGGAAATTGAGGGTGCAGTGATGAAACTCTATGCTGATAAACGGATGAGTCCTCAAAGACCGATTAACCTAAGAAATACTGCTTCTGCTCGCATTGACGTTATAGACAAAAATTTACGCTTGTTAGATACTGAGGTTAATGAAGCAATTAAGAATGAATCTGATGCTCTCACTGAAACTGCCACAATGCAAAAAACAATTTTTGATAAATGGGCGCGGGGATAATCTTATGATTTTTTCTTCAATTTTTCAACCATCTCTGGGATTTCTTGAAGTGCTTTTTCTATGGTTTCTTTGGCAACGTCGTGTCCGTAGTAGTTGATGCCATTTCTGATTTTCCGGTACCGATCAAATTTTCGTGATAAATCTGCTTCATGAATAATATCCTCTAGAAAATAAACAATGACTTCGTGCGACTGGAATTTATAGCCTTTAAGATATCCAAAAGCTTCACAGCATTGGCGCAATGCTTCGTAGAGTTCTCGCATAATGCTTTTAAAATTGTGTTCTTGTAATTGAAGTTCACTTGCTGCTCTGAGAGCATCTTCTGCAGCGTTGAGAAGACTTCTTGCTCGAAGTATATCTTTTGTGACTTTCCTAACATAACCTTCCTGCAGACTATTCTCAAAATTCATTTAGACGACCTCTAGTTTCCCCGCCAGGGTGATTCCGTTACAAATATTATTTAACAATTCTGAATTTTTGGTTTTCATAGTCTGAAATTCTTTCTCTGTAAACTTGTGGATACTTATTTTTCTCTTTAGTTTTTTTTCGTAAGGTTCACTATTAAATTCCGTAGGAATATCACTGAGAATAAATATATCTATGTCACTTTCTTTGGTATTTGTTGCTGTGGCGTAACTACCAAAAATAATGATCGTGGGAAAATCATATTCTTTCTCTAATTCTTCGATAAGTTTTGATTCTCTAATCATTTCTAGGTTATAGTAGATCTTTAGGTTAATAAATTTTTTATTGGCTTGGTTTGCTGAATAGGTCGGATATAATTTAGACTTCTTTTTGTGCAAGAGGCCCTCTTTAACAAATGTGTTTAAGTATGATCTCACCGTCATATGGTTTTGTTTAGTTAGTCTCGCCAGCTCTCGAATGTGGAATTCACCAAGTGGGTTTTCAAAAAAATGTTCAAGTATGGCTATTTTTTTATCCATGTGGCTATTTATTTATCCTAGTGTATATAAATATTTCCTCTTTTCACTCTCTAATCTTTTTCTATCCACCATCAAAAAACTTATATACTCGATTTTTCTTCTTAGGTGTCAATATGAGAAAAGTGGTGTTTAGTTTTGTGATGATCGCACTTTTAGTTCTGCCACTGTTTGTGACGGCTGCTGGACCGCTAGAGTTGTTAAAGAAAGTGTTTAAGGATGTCGTACTTGCGGCAGGCAGTTTGAGTTTTCTTGGAAGTAGTGATGTCATACTCATTGGAATTACTCGGTTGTTGATTTGGATTGCATTGTTCACAATTTTCTTTGGTGTGTTATCAGCATTCGGTGCTGGTGCTCGAGCAGGTGCTCCCACCGCAGCAAACTGGGCATCAATTTTCAGTCGCAATCAAGCAATGGTTATTGCTTTTGTTTTAGCGACAATTTCAACGATTTTTATGCCGGCACAGGTGTTGCAAGCAACCGGAACAGGCTGGGCGACGGTGGTTGCATTAGGTTTGATCGGTCTTCCTATTGTTGGTGTTTGGTATCTTTTATACACGATGCCCGATACACGGGGTTGGGTTTTTCTTAAAATTGTCTTGTGTATGCTTTTATTATGGATTTTGGCAGCAATGAAAGCACACGTGACGGCGGTGAATGCATAAATAATGGCTCCTCTCGAAATCCTTGTTTTTGGCACTAAAATCAGTACTGGTATTACTGGTATTATTAATGAAATCATAGACTATGCCATTTTCATTATGCTGATCATGCTTATCTATTACTGTATCAAGTTCTTTCTTGTGCATGGACCGCCAGGAAAAACCAAAGAAGAGAAAGAAGTTGCTGCTACGGAGGATGCTCAACGTGTTGAGGAGTTTCAGAAATTCGTTGGAACAAAATTGACTGAATCTAAGAAAAAACGTGAGGAAACTCGTGAAAAAGAACATCGCCAACTTTTGGTTATGTCTGCGAAGTCTTCATTAATTCATGCTGAACGTGCTGCCGAGGAGTTACGGCGTCGGGAATTAAGAACAGTATCAAAAGACTCTCTTACCAAAGCCAAGAAAAAGGTAAAAGAGATTGATGATCATCTTGACCGGATGCAAAGGGAGTTGAAAAAAGCACGTTTGAAAGCAAATACTCAGGCTCAGGACTATTTACGAAAGGTTGGTGCCAGAGTTGACATAGTACGACGAGTTGTTGATACCAATATTTTAGGTCAGTTTCCTGCTAATGAAACAGACCCTCAATGGGCACAAAAAGTAACCGCTGTTCATACTGCTTTGGATGATCCTTCTGGCCTTCCTTATTTTGGAGCGTTAATTCTCTCCCTAGATCAGTTTATTGAGAATAATGCCATGAATGTTCCTTAGTTTTTCTTCTTCACTTTTAACTTGATATGACGAAGCTCATTGGTTTTATACACATTGAGAATTAGGTAAAACTTTTACTCTACTTTAACTTTCTGACCTAGTGATTGACCAGGCAAACCTTTGTCAGCGAAGATTGCTCTGACACTGCCGGTGCGACCATGAAGAGCAGACACTTTTCCTACAATTTCTTTTCCTGTTGGAGAAGTCCAAGTGACACTCTTCCCAATCATTTTCTTTGCTTCTTCAGCGGAAGGAGCTGCTTTAAGAACAACTTGATGCGGGTTAATGTGATGTCGTCCCTGGCGAAAATGTACTACGATTGCTTCCATACTAACCTCGAAACAGGGTTTATTTATAAAGATTATTGTTGTGGTTGGTGGAGAATAATTGATGTCAATTCTTCAATGGCTTTGAAATCTTTATCTCGTGTCAGGAGGATCATTCGGTTCTCGATAACAAGACTGGCAATGAGGAGATCTGCAAGCGGAAATGTTTTTCCTGCTCGATCATACTTATGTTTAAGGGTGGCGAGAATCTTTGCTGTTTCTGTTGTTGTCTGTAAAACAGAGAAATTTTCCAAAAACGCTCTTGCCACTTCTTTATTTCGTGGCAAGCGTTCTTGAATTCCAAGAATGAACTCAAACATAGTTATGAATGTGATTTTTGCCGGAGAAGGATATATTTTCGCTAGTTTTTGAAGCTGTTCACGTGTAGATTCACTTTTTCTTTCTATATCAATAAGTATGGAGGTGTCAAAAACAAGTGTCATTGCCTAAAACCATACTCTTTTCGAACTCTTTGTGTAATTATGTCGATGTCTTTTGCTTCTTCTTCATGGAGTATTTTTGGTGAGGAAAGGATTGTACTCCAGAATTCCTTACTTTTTTTGGAGTGTTCTAGAACTAGGTCGCGAAAGAGTGTTCCTAATGTTACTTTGTTCTTGGCGGCAAGATTCTTAAAGCGAGACCACGTTTCATCATCAATATCTTTAATAGTTTTTACTTCACTCATAGAGGTATTACTGTCATACCTCTATAAAAATGTTTCCCTAATTTTGGATTTATCTGTAAATTTTTCTCTGATCATGTTTGAACTATCTCTTGCATTATTATCCTCGAGTATATAAATGATTAAAAACGTTTTTTAGAATGAAGCTGAGATGATTAAAGGTCAAATTGTTGCCGGTGATTTTAGCAGTATCATTATGCGTGTTAAAGCAGGCGAACGTGTGGAGCTTGGTGAGTTAGTTATCGTTGAAAAAAATAGCGAAAAATTCATTCTTCAAGTCTATGATCTGCAATTCGGCAGTCAAATCTCTCAACAAAACATGGAGATGGTCGCCGGATTGAATTTAGAGGAAGGTAATTTTGAGATTATGGATAGTCAATTACGGAATTATACATTAGCACTTTTGAAACCAGTCCTCACTATTTCAACAGAAAGTCGAGTGAGCAAATCTCTTCCGCCGTTGCTTCATGCGGTTCGTGGTGTTACGCAAGAAGATTTACAATTTATTACCACTCCTCGGAATCCATTATTTACCGGCATGCTTCGAAGCGGCAGTGCATCTCTAGGTTTTTCGTTATTTTTACCGGGAACGGAAGTGCTTAGTCATCATGTTCTGATTCCTGCCTCGACCGGGAAGGGAAAGAGTAATCTGATGTCCTGTTTGTTGTGGGATATTGTGGGGAAGGGATATGNNGTTGAAAGATCACCCTCTTCGTGAACAGGTGAGTTATTACACTCCCTATCATCCCCCTGTGGGCGGGCGGACGCTGGTTGTAAACTTAAAGTGCTTAAAACCAGAGCACTTTCAAGGTGCGGTGGCGCTCAGTGAACCACAACGCCAGTGTTTATTTGTGTATTTTAAGAAATATCGTGAGGATTGGATTACGGCAATCGTTGAAGAAAAGCGTATTGAGGGCGTGCAGTTTCATGAGGATACGATTGCGGTCGTGAAACGGAAGTTAATTTCATTGCTGGGGTTAGAANNTGCGGGAGCGATTGAAATTCTGGTGGGAAGTATGATTGCGGGAGAGATTTTTGACCGCTATAAATATCATAAACGGAATGGGCTCTTAGATCAGAAACCAGTTATTTCGATTGCGTTGGAAGAAGCACCGCGGGTGTTGGGAAAAAATGTTTTAGAGCAGGGGAGTAATATCTTTGAGAGCATTGCTCGTGAGGGACGTAAATTTAAAGTAGGTTTACTTGCTATCACTCAATTACCATCGGAAATTCCCAAAAGCATTTTGGCGAATATGAACACAAAGATTATTTTAGGAATGGAAATGGGTGTTGAACGGCAGGCAGTGATTGATTCTTCTCCGCAAGATTTAAGTCAGGATAATCGGACGATTGCGTCGTTGGATAAAGGAGAAGCGCTGATTACGTCAACGTTCACTCGTTTTGCGGTTCCGGTCAAAGTGCCGTTGTTTAAAGAGTTTGCAGCGCAGTCCAAGAAAGCCACTTCTGTTGTGTTTGATAGTCAGCATTTTGGGTGATTTTTTGACTATTTAATTTAAGTAGTAACAATAATTTAAATGGAGTTGTGCTTCTTGTGTATTAATGAAACATTCTGTCTCTGTTACGTTTGTTTTGCTTAGCATCTTTTTGGTTGCTCAGTTCTTGGGTTTATTTATTGTAAGACAGTACGTTGATCCTGTTCAAAGTGAATTGCAGGGAGAAACTGTTTTTCGAGCCTTGCCCATCGGCGAGCGACCACAGGTTGAGGAAGAAACGTCGTATATTCCAGTGGTTCTTGCGGTTATAATTGGAACAGTTATTCTTCTCGTGTTAATTAAGTATAACCTGCTCTTAATTTGGAAAATATGGTTTTTGTTTGCGTTGATAATTTCGTTAACTGTTGCGTTTGGTGCGTTTATGACATCGATCATTGCGTTTAGCATTGCTGCTATTTTGAGTGTGTGGAGAATTTTCTGGCCGAATTATTGGATTCAGAATTTGACAGAACTATTTGTCTATGGTGGGTTAGCAGCAATCTTTGCGCCGTTGTTTACTCTTCTGTCGGTCAGTGTTCTTCTTATTCTTATCGCTTGTTACGATGCGTATGCGGTCTGGCGTTCGAAACATATGATCTTACTGGCCCAATCACAATCCAAAGCAAATATGTTTGCAGGACTGTTAATTCCTTATCAATGGAAGAGACCAAAATTAAAAAAGAAGACGCGAGTGAGTGTTCCTGTGCGTACTGCTATTTTAGGCGGCGGTGATGTGGGATTTCCTTTAATTTTTGCGGGAGTAGTGTTTAAAGAGTTTGGTTTAGGATGGAGTTTTGTGATTCCAGTTTTTAGTTGTGCGGCGTTAGCATTCTTACTTTGGAAAGGAGAAGAGAAAAAATTCTATCCAGCGATGCCATTTTTAGCGGCAGGATGTTTTGTGGGATTGGGAGTTGTTATGTTGTTGCAATCTCTTTTTTAAACTACTTTAGAGTGAAAACTTTAAATAGTTTGTTGGTTACTTGTTTACTTCATGTCTATTCGAACATCTGTGTCTGTTGATGAAATTGCCACTGAACTATTTGGAGCGTGTCATTTGCACTCGAATTCTGATTATTCAGGCTTACCAGCAGATCCTCAGCAAAGAATTGCTGCACTCTTACGTGACTTTCCACAAGCGTCTACGATTGGTGTTTCAGAGTTAACTTTAGTTCCCCGAAGCGGTATTCCTTATGTTGTTCTTGTTAGTCCTGACGAGCAGCGGGGTGATCAAATTTATACTTTGGATACAAAACGAAGTATAACTATTCCCTCAGAAGTTTTGCTCGACAAACTTGGTCCTGCAATTAATGTTCATCTTCAGGTAAATTTTCCTCACATTAAATTCCTTCATAAAACCTGGGATTTGAAAACAAGAACATTTTATGTGGCGGCGCCAACAATTAATTTTCGAGTGGGAATTCAACAAGGCGAAACTTTTGTGTATCCGTCTGGTGATGCTCGTGCTGTACGTTATTATTGCGGTTCTTCAAAAGGGGTATACAAAAAAGTTAATGATTCTCTTCAGGGCTTATTTGCGGGTTGGCATTCACCTAAACGCTAATGAGAACTTTGTAAAATTCAATATTTCACATTCAAAGTTCTAAAGAGAATTTGAAATAGACGTAATTTTGGTATCAAATAAATAACTAATTTGTCAAAATTACTCTTTTTCAAACTTCTCTAATTAAACCCTTTCACTGGTGCTTTATTTCCCAATGCTTCGGGAACAATGGTTAATCCATCTTTGACAGCCACAGTGGTGACCCCGGTAATCCGCTGCACTTCCCGTGCTTCGAAAAGGGGATCAGCTTTAATCATCTCTAATCCAAAATGAGTCATAATGGTTAGTTTTGGTTTTACGGCGTTGACTATTTTAATTGCAGCGTCCGTGTCGAGATTCATGCCTTTCGCTGTTTTTCCGGGATAGGGTACATTGAGGATTAGGATATCAGTTCCCATTAATTCTTGGACAAGTTGTTCAGTCATAATCGTGTCTCCCGGATAACTAATCACGAAGCGCGGAGTGATTATTTTAAATCCAACCGCGTGAGGGTCGGTGTGTTCAACAGATAAAGAATGAATTTCAATATTTTCAATTGCTATTTTATGGTCTTTTTCCAAAGGGATAATTTTTTCAACAAGACTTTGATGATATCGAGTGAGGTATGGTCTGTTCTCTGGTGTTTCTTGCAAAACGGATTTACTTCCCATGATGATTCCCCGATGTTCAATTCCTGAATGAGTCATTGCTTCCACCAGAATATTGAGATCATTGCAGTGATTAAGATGGTTGTGGGAGACAAGAATGGCAGAGGTATGATGAACATTGATTCCTAATGCTCTGGCTTGATTAACCGCTCCAGGTCCGGGATCAAGGTGGAGCTGCAAGCCTTGCGTTTGGATGATGATGCCTCCAGAGAAACGCATAAATTTATTGATAACGGCAGTACTTCCGGCAGTGCCCAAGAAAATAAGTTGCGACATGCTGCTTTTGGGATGAAATTGGTTAATAAAGATTGTTGTTAAGAAGAATTGTTTATATTTAATCACTCCAGAGTAATAATCTCAAGAAACATTTATAAATCCGGGCTCGTTTTTAGACTTCTACTCTTTGTGAGGTAACTACAATGAAAAAATCTTCATTATTAATTTCAACTTTTCTTGCAGCGTATGCTGTTGATGCTCAGGCAAATGAGCAAGAAGTTGTTCCACAGTGCGTCGCTGTTAAAGATAGAGTTTCTATCCCTACGGGATTAAATAATCTTGTAGTGTGTGATTTAAACTATGATGGAAGTGCTGATTTAGCGGTACGCATTTTAGGTTATGAAAATCACAATGGAACTCCTTTTTATCAGGTATTCCAAGTGTTTTATCGCGCAGCTGACGGACGAGTAATGGTCACAAGCCCTTCATCTGCTATTCCTGTCAGGTTCCTTGAACCTAGTCATTTTCTAAAAGACAATGATTTGGCTGTTTTAACTACTGGAGGAATTGACGTTCGTGATATTAATACTGCTGATCTTGGGCATGAACCTCTCAACCGTCGTTACTGGGACTTCTTTCGACCGCTCTTTGTGAAACAGTAAACTCTTAATTTTTTTAATTTAATTGTTTTATTTTTTCTCGTTGAAAAATAGGTTACACAACGTTTATAAAAAAGCAACGTTGGGAAGAGAGCGGGTGGTTTTTTTATGTCAAATAATTCAGTTCAACCAATATTTATCCTTCCAGAAGAAACAAAGAGAACGAGCGGGAAGGATGCTCAGCGGAACAATATTGCGGCGGCAAAAGCGGTAGCACAAGCAGTACGCACAACGCTCGGTCCGAAAGGGATGGATAAGATGATTGTGGATGCCAATGGCGATGTGACTGTAACTAATGATGGCGTTACGATTCTTCGCGAGATGCAGATTGAACATCCGGCAGCGAAAATGGTTGTTGAGATTGCCAAAACTCAGGAGGATGTCGTGGGAGATGGAACAACGACGGCCGTGGTTCTCGCTGGAGAATTATTGAGAAAAGCGGAGGATCTTCTTGATCAAAATATTCATCCAACGGTTGTGGCTAAAGGATTTCGCTTAGCGGAAATGGAAGCACAACGGATCTTACGATCGATTGCTCATCACGTTGGTTCTGATAGAGCAATGTTAGAACATATTGCAATGACGGCAATGACGGGGAAAGGTGCAGAAGCGCATAAAGTTCTTTTGTCGACATTGATCGTGAATGCGGTAAATCTGGTTGTGGGCAAAGATAATCCTGCTGATTTTGATTTAAATATGATTTCCGTTGAACGTCGCGCTGGTGAAAGTACAGAACGAAGCGAACTTATTAGTGGCGTTGTTGTGGATCGGGAGCGAGTTCATCCAGCGATGCCGAAGGAAGTGTGCGATGCGCGGATTGCTTTGTTGGACTGTCCGCTGGAAATTCGCAATACGGAAATTGATGCAAAAATTCAGATT
>DUGB01000038.1 GCA_013331555.1 Candidatus Woesearchaeota archaeon | reverse complement strand
TTTGAAAGACTGGCTGGGTATTTTGCAATAATTATTTAGCCCCGAATTGGCACAAATAGACATGAATGAAAAGAAATATAGTGATATACAGAATGTTTTATGCATACATAATAGCTATATGTAAGAAGGTAATCTCATGCTAACTTTTAATGATAAAAAGTATAGTGAATGGGGTCAAACTTTACCATTGAAGGGTGATGTCGATTGAAAGACTTGACCCCTTTTTTCTGCTGTCATTCTTAAGGGAAAAGCAATTTCCTATCAACCATTAGCTTGAATCTCAATTTATGCAACTGATTGCAACTAAGGTGAAGCCATTTTTGAAGTGGGCTGGAGGCAAAACTCAACTCTTGGAGCAAATGAGTAATTTCTTTCCCGTTGAGTTGAAACTTGGCAAAATAAAACGGTACGTCGAACCATTTATTGGCGGCGGAGCTGTCTTCTTTCATGCTGCTCAGATTTACGACATCGATCAATTTTTCATTTCCGATGTCAACGAAGAACTCGTTCTTGCTTACAAAACCGTACAATCGGACGTTGACAATCTCATAGATATGCTAAGGGAAATGGAGCGGAAATATCTTCGCTTGAATATTGAGAAACAAAAGAAATATTTTTACGATATCCGTTCTCGATTCAATGAGAGCCGATCCTTAATTAATTTTCATAACTTTAAGTCAAATTGGGTCGAGCGTTCCGCACAAATTATTTTCCTTAACCGTACGTGCTTCAATGGATTGTTTCGGGTAAACTCCAACTCAGAATTCAACGTACCATTTGGTAGATACAAGAATCCAACGATTTGCGCTGAGGAAAACTTGCGAGAAGTTTCTCAATTGCTTCAAAGTGCCGAGATTTATTTCGGAGATTTCACCGCATGTGAAGAATTCGTGAATTCTAATACTTTCGTATACTTCGACCCGCCATATCGACCAATCAGCAAGACTGCGAGCTTTACGTCTTACTCCAAATACGACTTCGACGATGCTGCCCAATTGCGCCTTGCATCTTTCTATCGTCTGCTTAACAGAAAAGGTGCCAATCTGATGCTTAGCAATTCTGACCCGAAAAACGAAAATCCAAATGACCACTTTTTCGAAAAAGCCTATAAAAAGTTTCACATTGAGCGAGTTAAGGCAAATCGCATGATAAACTGCAACGCCGATAAACGTGGCGCAATCAACGAATTACTCATAATGAATTATTGAAATTCAGAAGCAATGACAATAAAGAGTGATCAACGCATAGTAATAAATCTTGTGGGAAAAGTTGAGTTCACGCAACGAAAGGAAATCCGAGATTTTCTACTTGACACTTGGAAGGCTGAATCTCCAAAAACACTTTACAGATATTTTGTCGAGAAACTCGAGAATGGAAAGCGAGTCTATCTCGAGAGGCCAGGACAGTTGAACAAAGGTTGTGATTTTGTTATTAATATTGAGGACCTTATTTTGTTCAAAAATGGAAATGATAAGCCGCCCAAACATAATGACCTGTCGGATGATTTGAAAATGAAAGCAACTTCAAATCCAAAAGATTTTTTATTGCTACAGAATCTAATAGAGAGAGTGTATACTTGTGAACGACTAAACAAGGTTTTACATGACGCGGAAAGGCTTTCGTTCACTAATGGGTGGAGTGTAGAGATAGTTTTGAAGCTCGTAAAGTGGTTTTTCATAGAACAAGATATTACGTATTGGAACCGTACGGGTCGTGACATGCTTTGGAATGGAATCAAATCTATCTGAGAGGGTAACATGAAAAAGAGGAAATCTATTGAATCACCGAAGCACAGGAGGGAAATGTACAGCAACCCTTCTTTCAAGGAGAAGTGGAATGCCATGGACAGGGTGTCTATCGAGAAAACAAAAGCAGATAAATCGCTTTCCAGCTTCAAAAATGAAGTTGAACATTCCCATGTTTTTAACATACCAAGTCATTTTATTCGGGAATTATTGAAAGAAAGCGATATGGCACAGTTCAAGTATCTTAGTGCTGAAATGATGTTGGAACTACATGAAACACAAGAGAGGTTATCTCAAATCGGAGATTTGAGTGTCATCCGACGGAAAATAAGACTTGACCTTGCGAAAACAAAAAACTACAAGCAAAATATTTATTATCACGCTACGGGTGGAATTGGAGAAACGGGAGTAGGGGAAGGACTATACCTTGGAAAAGACAAGAAAGCATTAGATAATTTTTATAACTGCGATGGTACTGAGGGGGAAATTATCAAATATATCGGTTCTCCCAGGTGGGTGAACCTTGTTAATTATTCAGATTTTGAAACCTTTGAGCAGGAAGCAATAAGCCGCAATGGGCGCAGGCTTAATAATGAACATCTGAAGCTATATACTCTGATTAAAGGTTTTGATGGAATTAGATATTATGATCCCAATGCAACAGGAGAAGAATTCGTACTGTTCAGAAAAACCAAGGTGCAAATGGCTGGCTACGCAATTAAGAGACCCAAAATCAGAGTGCGAAAAGAAGAACTTCAATCGTTATTCAAAGCAGCAGAAAAAAACAATTACCAACAAGTCTGAAGAAATTATGAAAAGTCTTCCTGTTTATAGAAACCTACTAAATTGTTCAACTGCTTCGCAGGTATTCAACTATTTCTCGACTTCCCTGAATGACTCGATAACCTATTGGGATTACTTTGTTAATTGGGAAAAGGTTCTCGGCAATGTCCAAGATTTTGAGATTGACCTTAATACGTTGAACTACCTTGTAGGAAAAGAGAATATCGAAGAAGAATTCAAATCACTTTTGTCACGGCAGCCATCAATAGCTCGACTAATACCTATACTACTTGCCTGCTTTGAAACTGATTTCAAAATTCTGACTGATTTTGCGGGAGGGAATCTGCAGTACGAGAACTTCTCATTTGATTTGAGTTCCTCTCTGACCAAGCAAGACGTCGATAAGGTTTGTAGGTTTATGAGTAAGACCAAGCTTCTCGATTTGTTCCGCTCCAGAAGGTTAAAAAGCGTTCCCGACTACGTCCTTGGAGTAGAAGTCGGATTGAACAGCAATGGCAGGAAGAACAGAGGCGGGACTTCAATGGAGAATATTGTAGAGAGCCTTCTTACTCCTATTTGCAACACCCATAATTTGTCTCTGATGAAACAGGCTACTTCTGAGAAAGTTCGAGAACAATGGGGAATTGATCTTCAAGTCGACAAATCCAGTCGCCGATTTGATTTTGCCGTCAAACGGAAGAACACTCTGATTCTTATTGAGACGAACTATTATTCAGGTGGCGGTTCTAAACTTAAAGCTACTGCCGGAGAATACAAGTCATTGCACGATTTCCTTGTTGCTCAAGGCCATTTGTTCATTTGGATTACCGATGGTCTAGGTTGGCAATCAACATTGAGACCTCTTGAAGAGACATTCAACCATATTGATTACACTCTTAATCTAAAAATGGTTCTCGTCGGTATTCTTGAGCATATATTGACCCATCCATCCTGAGACTAAACATTATTTAAATGCCCAACAAAGTAAATTATAAAAAGCAATCGGAACAGAAACATCAGATAATGGAAGAGCCACTTTTGGGATACGACACTATA
>DUGB01000084.1 GCA_013331555.1 Candidatus Woesearchaeota archaeon | reverse complement strand
GCACGAGCATCTTTCTCTTTCTTATAACGCATCTCAAATTGTTGAATTGGTTGATTGAAGTCCATAATAAACACCTCAATCAATAAGAAAGACTAACTTATATTAAAGACTTACTGCCGATATTATAGTTCATAATCATCTGGTTCAATTTCTCCGTCTCCTCTATATCCTCCTACGTTAATTGGTTCTCGGTCATCTTCATTTCTCGCATGATAAGGATCAACTTCTCGTCCTTTTTCGTATATCTCTTGGGCCAGATCAACTGGTGTTAATGGAATAGGGCGATACCTGACTAAAGCAGATGGTTGTCTCGGTGCTGCACCACCATGAGTTACGGCATATTCAGCATTTATGCTTCCATCATTGTTTGCTGTTCTTTGTGTTTCTATGCTTTCTTGAAGTTGTTGTTCTGTCCCTGCGGCAGAAAATAAATAATATATTTCCTTCGCGAAAGAAGTTAATCCCTCTATCGCTAAAGAAGCTAAAGCCGTTTTCCAGGTCAACCCTTTTGCAGCAATGAATGGTAAAGCATATCCTAATCCAGGTAAAGATTCTCTTATGAATGCTTCTAACCTATATTCTTCTTTGCTTTGTCCGCCAATCGTTACGTGAGGCGCACGTGACCATGTTTCATAGAGCATAAGTCGTTGTCTTGCTTCAAATAATCGTTCTCTTTCTTCTCTTTCAATTTCTGAGAATTCTCTTTTGCGTAATTTCTTTACTCTTGAATAAGTGTTTAGACAGTTCCAGATATTTTTTGTTACTCCCATTACTGCTCCTTGAATTGCTCCGGTGGAATAGCCTTCTTCGTACCCATAGAAAACTCTTCCGAGTAATGTTCCTACGAGTACATTTAATGCTGTACTTGCTAGTCCTACTCCAGCTTCTTTTAGAAGTGTTGCATACAATGGCGTGTCTCTTAATTCGGCCAGTTGATTGTCTATCGTTGTGTCAACGCCGCGTGCGAACCTTGCCGCAGGATGGAGGTTGCCATCTTGTGGTTCCACGACTACAATCTTTTCGAGAGAGGAATCATTGGCCATAGAACTTGTTTCACGTTCTCTCTATTTTTAAATCTTTCGTTTATTTATCACTAACTAGTGACATTTAATTCTGGGAGAATATTTATAAGCTCCTTCCTCCTCATAAATACATAAAATTGTCAGGCGAGATAGATGGGTGAACGGCATTTAATCATTGATCATTTGAAGTTAAGCTATGAAGGGCTCTTTAATGCCGCCGAGTTGTATAATGTGATCTCGTCGTGGTTTTATGAAAAAGGCTGGGATTGGTATGAACGGATGAATCAGGAGCAAGTGATGCCCTCCGGGAAACAGATTCGAATCATTCTCGAACCATGGAAGAGTTCAACGGATTATTACAAGCTCTCTATCCGAATTAAAATTAATATGACTGATGTTACTGATGTTGATGTAGAACATGAAGGCCAGCCGTTGCGTTTGAATCAAGGAGTTGTTAGAATCACCTTCGACGGGTTTGTGGTTAGTGATCGTCAAGGGAAGTGGACGGACAAGCCATTTTATTGGTTTTTAAGTTACCTCATTGAACGTTATTTTTTCCGCAGCCATTTTGGGAAGTTGGAAACGTGGCTGCAGAGCGATATGGAAGATCTTCATACTCGAATAAAGACATATCTTAATATGTTTAAGTATACTTACCGGCCGGATCAGAGCGATGGAACGAAACTTAGTTATTAATAACCGAGAACTGACGTACAAAGGGATTTTTGAGGTAGATAAACCNNATACAAAAGAAGAAAAGCGGACGGAAGAGTTAGTTCAGGAAGGTGGTCGGAAAACATTTGTAGAATTACGTCCTCGAAAACAGAAATCGACGTTTATGACGTTGATGATTAAACTGCGGATTACGTTGGATAATTTGATGGAATTAGTTGCGGATGTCCATGGTGAAAAAAAGAAAGTACAGCAAGGGTCTGTTCATATTGCGTTTGATTCTTGGCTGTTGAGTGATTATGAATTCCGTTGGGGTATGAAGCCGTGGGCTTATTTTTTGAAAGGGTTAATTAATAAGTACGTTTATACATTTCCGTTGGAAGCGGGGTATCCGGGAGAATTATCCGGCGATACAGCATTTATCTATGCAAAGATTAAAACATTTCTAAATTCGTATCGTGATGATCAGGAAAAAGCGCGAATTTCTGAACGAGAAGTTATGGACTACGCGAGTAAAGATATTGAAGCGGCGGAAAAGGAAGAGATTAGTTCTTGATTTTCAAGCGGTGGGGGGAGACACTTTCGGCGAATTTCTCANNAGTCATAGGAATTCCTGCAAGTTCGCCTAATTCTTGAATTTTAGGATCGTGCATATTTGATTTTCTAATAAAAAAGACCTCAACATCGTATTTATCATCGATGAAGTTCTTATTCCGATAAGCCAAATTCATAGCACTATTCGGAAAAGGTTTTCCCTCTGGTTCTTTATCAAGCCATTTTGGTATTTTAAAATCATCTTCAACAAACACAATAAAATCAAAATCAGAGAATAAACTTCCCCTAAATCCAGGTGGCCCATATTCTCCAAAAGAATTCTTCAAAGAAGAACCAATTAAGATGATTTTGATTATTTTTTCATTTGGGAGAAACTTTGATTTTATTTTTTCAATGGCT
>DUGB01000136.1 GCA_013331555.1 Candidatus Woesearchaeota archaeon | reverse complement strand
AAGGAACAGTTATCTCTCTTTTCGAGGAGAAGCATCATCGAAAAGAAAATTCAACATATAAAGGCAAATGATCTGAGAATGGGAATTTGAGCACTTGGTATTTTTCTACTTTGATTTGAGGAGAGGTGAGAATATAATCTAACCGCCGCGTTGGGTGCCAGGTTGGTTCAGTTAAGACACGGCAATGTTTATCGAGTGAAGAAGTATCATCCAAGTGCGTTTTTCGAAGAAGGCTTTGAATTTCTTCCTTGCCGTGAAAGGTATTAAAATCGCCCATGAGAATAACAGGATTTTTGATATTATTGACAATCGTGATTAATTCTTTTATTTGTTTCTTTCGTGTCTCTCCACCAAGAGCGAGGTGCGCTAAGAGCAAGGTCACTTTCTTAGGGCAATGAATCGTCGCTTCAATGACAACACGTTTTGTGCCTTCATGAAAGACATGATAACGTACGTGCGAAATCTTGTAACGGGAGAGAATAGCATTTGCCTGTTTGTTTAATATAGGAACATAGTGGAATAATCTAAGCCAGCCGTGCAAAGGGTACTTAACTTTTTCAATAAAGTTTCTAAATCCAAGCTTATGCTCAAAGAAAACAACCTCATCTTTTTTGGAACGGAAAGAACCAGTATCCACTTCAACTAGGGAGAGAATGTCCGGCTTGTATTTTTTGAGTTCCGTGACAATACGTTGATCAAGATTTGGGGGAGGGAAGAACATTTTCCAGAATTGGAGATATTGATACCATAAGCCTTCCATGCCTTCGCAATATTCGATATTATAACAAATAAGCCTGACCACAGTACTTTACTCTTTGTAAAATTTATAATGCTTTGGTGTTATTGAGAAGAAGTAAAATTGAACAATACCAATAATTTAAATGAACATTGAATTCTGATAGAACAACTTATAAATTACTTATGGGAGACCAGAATTATGAATAAAGTTGAAATAGATAGATTAAAAAAACAATATCCTTATTTTTTAAATCTTCCTTCTTGGCAAAGAGTATTATTATTTCTATATACTAGACATTCATTCTCAAATATAATATATGAAAAACCTGGGGCAGACCCAACATTAAATTCATTAAAAATATCGGGAAAATATTTTGATTGTCTTAATAGCATGGTTAATAATGATCTTATTAAAAAGAATCATGCAGGCAAAGAAGGAGATTATGATTATTATAAGTATCATCTTACGACCAGTGGACTAGAAGCATCGAGAGAGATAATAAACCATCAAAATTCATTACAAAGTCATAAAGATTCAAATATATTAGGAATCGGTATGTTTTGTCTTACAGCTATTCTCACTTTAAGTGGGTTCTTTGAATTGACTTCAGAATTGTTCAATGTTCCCAAAAAACCAACTTTAGCCTGGACACTTTTTATAATCTACATTTTAAGTTTAATAATTCTTTCAGTTATTTATTTCAAAGAGAGAATTAAATAAATCGGAGAAATGGGGCCGCGAGGATTCGAACCCCGGTCTTACCCACCCCAAGGGCAAATCCTACCAGGCTAGACTACGGCCCCGAGAGGAACTGAAAACAGCGTTTTGTTTATAAAATGATATTCAATTTGAAATCGGTAAAATATAGATATTCCCATACCATAGTCTTTTTATAGGAAGAAAAAGAGGAAGTTATTTTTGATGACTGATTCTAAGCGCTGTGTGTTGAATATAAGCCTTACTTCGCTTCTCGAGGAAGTCAAGATATATGCAGGACGTTATCCGCATAGTGACTATCCCATTCGAATAATCCCCTCACCGCAGCTGTCTCTTCTCACTGCAGAATTGGATAGAGCAGTGGTACGCTACTATACTACAGAAAATAGAGAAACTCGGACTACACGAGAGTATTATTGCGGTGGTTTAGATTTGGTAATAAAAGAATATGAAATTGACCTGACACAGATCAAGATTACGTTGTCTTAGATAATATCACTCGGACTGATCTCTTTATATTTCCCAACGGGAAGATCGCCTAATTCTAGTTTCCCGATGCGCACGCGATGCAATGAAATGACAGGATGGCCAAGTGTTGCCATCATCAGCCGAATCTGCCTTTTTTTGCCCTCACGAAGAATCAACGAGTAAACAGTGGAATGTTTATTTTGGTTGAGAATTTTGATGGGGGCAGGAAGAGTGGTATATTTTTCATTGTCGACTGAAATCATAAACCCGTGTTCAATATTAGCGAGATCGTCAACAGTTAATTGGCTTTCTACTTCGACCCAATACTCTTTTTCAATCTTTTTGACAGGATCGAGAATCTTTTTCGCAACAGTGCCGTCGTTGGTGACGATCAAAAGTCCGCTGGTGTTGAAATCAAGGCGCCCGACGGGAAAAAGAGAGTGCATCAGCTCTTGTTCTTCGTGGAACAATTCCATAACGTGCGGTTTAGCGCGATCACGCTGTTTGGAGGTTACAAAACCAACCGGCTTGTGAAGTAAATAATACTTCAGCGGAAGACGTCCAGAGGTAATTTTCTTTTGATTGACGACAACAATATCTTTGTGCGGGTCAAACTGGAAATGAAGCAATGGTACAATTCGGCCATTAATTTTAATTTGAGAGGCGCGTGCTAACGCTTTGGCCTCTTCACGCGTATTAATAATGCCGCGCTGGCGCAAATATTGATATAAACGAACTTTATGAGTCATTTTAGGAATACAACTCGTCTAACTTTTTTTCTTTTTGACCAAAAACATTTAGCATAAAATCAATGGGATTTGTTAATCGATCCCAACCTTTAATGTTTTCGCGTCGAAAAACAGGCGTTCCTAAAAGAGGTTGGTCTTCAACTGGTAGTTCTATTTGTTTTCCTACAACAGTTCTAACTTCTTGTATGAATTGTTTAAATTCAATAAATAATGGTTTATTATTTTTAAGAACAAATACTATATTTTCCATTTCTTCAGAAAAAGGAACATCTTCTCTGTTTCTAAAATAAAAACAAAAAAGTGGTGGTGCGTAATGATCAGGTATAGCTATTCTCCCATTTACCGTAGTTAAAACTGAAACATTAATATACTCAACTCCCCCACGTGGAGCTC
The DNA here is from genome assembly GCA_013331555.1 of Candidatus Woesearchaeota archaeon. Taxonomy (GTDB): domain Archaea; phylum Nanobdellota; class Nanobdellia; order Woesearchaeales; family GW2011-AR9; genus UBA10204; species UBA10204 sp10204u. The sequence goes on along the minus strand of DUGB01000136.1, from coordinate 9,924 downwards.
CAGGAAGTTGCTTTTTTTCGATTTTCAAAATGTAATTGAGGGCGGATAAAGAGTTATTAATTTGTTCTGCTCTTGCTTGTAAATCGTTCCATACTCCTTCTTCAATAAGAATCACTTTCTGTTTTTGAACACTTCTCCCTTCACCACAAGTGTGCCGGACAAGGTAACCTTTCTTCCGTTGTGGAAAACCTTCTTCATAAACAGGCCCACGGGTATCACGAATTACTTCTCCAGGTTCAATCCATAAGTCAGAAGAAATCACACACATATCAGTTGCTTGCCATGAATACCACGAACCATGACCAAATAGAACAATATTTTGGATGGAGTCATCACGCAGAACATCATAGAAATCCTGACCAGTAGCAGCTTTTTTAACAACGTTTGCCTTCTGACCAATTGCTAATTCTATACGAGCCACGTACATAGGGATAAAAAAATCAGCATTTTTTCTTAGTAGATCATCCCAAAAACCAGTGACCCCATAACTTATGAGTATCGCTAAGCCATCTTTTTTTGATGGTAGACCCTTAGCTAACTGTGTAAGAGCATGGTGTAAAGCCCACGTTAATCCAGATCCGCTAGCTAATAAAGCGATAACTGTTTTAGCACTTACTACCACTGTTTTCTTAAGAAATTTTCTACGCGATGATCTGACTACTGAGTCTGCCGCTAAACTGATTGTATCTTTAACTTTCTTGATTCTGATTTCAAGTAACACCAAAGATTCTTTTATCTGAGCATACTGCATCAATCCCTGATTAAGAGATAGTTGTTCTGAAAAATCTTTGAATTCCTGAATGAGTTTGCCCAGTTCCAAACTAAGAGCAGTAAGATCAAGAGTAGTTTCATTATCGTTATCAGCAGTGACTCCAATTTTTTTAACAACTTCGTTTCGTAAAATTGCTGCTTTTTGTTGAAGTGATGATACTCGCTCTTTAAGAACATTGACCGCAGTACTTTTTCTAGAAAATGAGCGATTAAACTCACGAATAAAAGTGATCCAGATATCTTTAAAAACATTAGAAATTACGGAAAGATACTTCTTTGAACCTATGAAAACCATGCGAGAGTGAGCTTACTGGGATATAAAAACTTATCCCACAACCTCCCCGGTAATACTACGTAACATGTACTTCGTTACTTTTACTTTGATCTTTTGTTTGAGTGGCAGACGCCCTTTAACGCCGATAACCAATGGATACGTTCCCATCTGCCGGCAGAAGGTGGTTTTACCATCATACATCTCTGTCCAAACGTCACTAATAATCGTTCCGGCGGGCAAAATCCGCTGAAGCATAGGATAATCGACCTCCTGCCGGATTTGATTGCGCCACTTCCAGTAATATTTTTTGTTCTTGAGCAGGTATTTCATCCCGCCATGCTGTTCAAGATAGGTATCAGGCAATATAGCGACTTGCCTAATGTTAATCCGCCGCAACATTAATCCCTCATTCATAATTTGATGAAATGCGTCCATGTTTTTCTGGTGGGTTTCTTTTGTCTCATTCAATAATCCAAAAATGATGTTAATTCCTGGTAAATATTGTGGCAAACCATTCGTACCGCGTTCTGCGCCGTATTTGTTGATGATTTTTATTGCTTTCATCGCCACCGCCGGTGCAGTATTCAGCAAGTTTGCTTTCACCACGGCGGGATCAAAGCTTTCGACACCAAACGCGGCAATATTGCCGGGCGTGCAGTAATCGACAATCGCTTTGGTAATTGCTTCGCCGTCTGGTTTGATGACAGAATTGGGATTAACGTTGTCGATATGCAGCATTGCAAGATCAGGACAGAGTAAACGAATTTCTTTGAGCATCTCAATCGGGCGGTCGGAGGAATAGAAATCGGCTTGTTTTCCTAAACGAAAATAGCGGGCGCCAAGATCATAATATGCTTTGACTTCTTTGACAATAGCTTCTTTTGCCCGATTGACAAATTTGTTTTTGAGCGGTTCGGTGCAGAAACTGCATTTGCCAATGTTACATCCTCGACTGGTTTCGATTTCAATAACACGCTTGTCCGGAATCTCTTTGATAATTGATACTCCCTCTAAGACATATTTTTCTAACTCGTCAAAAGAGACTTCATAATTCTTAATTTCGTTGAAGAGGGAGAGGTCGGACTTTTCGTAACTTTTACCGCCTTCTAACTGGGTGCCAAAAATTGCCGGGCCGGTGAGAATCTTTTTCAATGGTAAATCTTCAATCAAATGAATGACTTCCCGCAGTGTTCCAGGAAGGGCGGTGAGATACTTACCGGGAACGTGGACACCAAGGATAACAATAAGAGTGTCTGTTTGGCTTAGAATTTGTTCGGCATCGTTATTAGTTAGGTTGTAAATGAGGATATTGGTCTTTTCGTGTTCTTTTGGTTCTCTTTTTTTTCCGTTGTATCGTTTCCACAGACGAAGATCATCGATTGTCAGATAGGAGACCCTATGACCTTCTTTCTTTAGTTGACCATAGATATATCGCGGATATGTCCCTAAGTACGGAGGAACACCTAAGCCGGATGCTTCATCTGTGTAGCAGTCTAAAATAGTGTAGTGCATTATAAAACGAATCTATTGGAATTTTATATAACTATTGAAATAATTAGTAAATTAAAGTTACTCTTGCTTTAGGACCTTCAACTGAAGAAGATAATTGCATATGCCAACGACCTCCTGTTCTGGTAAATCGAGCTGTCCCGCCTCCTACTCCAACACGTTCGACAAGAGTTGAATCTAATTGATGACCAGGATTAACTAATACTCCTTTTATATTTTCGGAATCTTCAATTAGGAGAGCTGAATCTTGTGAAGGCAGATGCTGACCATAACCATTTGGTCTTTGACCTGGTTGGACACCATAAGCAACAATTAAATGACTACGTCTCGAGATCCAAGTTTGAGTTAATCCTTGAGAATCACTTTCAGTAAAAGGAAAATGATCGCGATCCATTTGGGTTAAGTCAAGATAAAAAGGTTGGGTAAGCTCAGCAAAACCATTGGACATAACGATGCCAATAACTCCTCGTGAAACATGTGATTGAGGTGAAAAAAGAGGAAAATAACCCATTTTTTCCAATCTAGAAGTACGATAAAAATTTGTCGGCTTAAGTACTATTCTGGCAAGGTCATCCATGTCTTGTTACTCTTTGACAAGGGTATATAAATCTTTTTATAACTTCTTTTTCAAAATAAGTTTATGAGGTGAACTACAAATTTAAAATACAAATGAAATAAGCGGTCGCAACCCTTTATTTCATACTATATATGTTCTGTTGCAAAAATTAATCTTCTATCACATTTTAATGATTTTGGATAATAGTGTAGTGCAGTATTTATTGTGAAAACGATAGTTTCTATAAGAATTCTTTGTTTGGAAGTGGCTCACGGTGAGATTAAGTTCTATGCAAGGAAAAGCTTATATACTATTGGTTCATTATTGAAACACATGGTTCATAAAATGGACAGTTTGGAATTAGACATTATTAAAGTATTGTTAAAATCGGAGAATCACGTTAGAGGCATTGCTAAGAATCTCGGGGAATCACATTCTACCATCATGAGGAAGTTAAATAATCTCCAGAAAGAAAATGTGGTTGATTATAAAATAGAGGGAAAAAATAAAAGATTCTTTCTAAAAAATAATATTCTCTCGAGAAATTATATCCAAAAAGCCGAGTTACAAAAATTATCAACGTTGTTAAGAACATATCCAGAATTAAGCATTATTTTTGAAGAGATTGTAGAGAAAACCAATGAGAGATTAATCGTTCTTTTTGGTTCTTATGCCAAAGGATTAGCTAAAAAAGAGAGTGATATTGATATTTATATTGANNCAAAGAAATTATAAAAGATCATGTCATTATCAGAGGAATTGAGGTATTTTATGACCTGCTCAAACACGAGTAAAACTAGTGTTTTACTGGGCATAGAAAATCATCCGCTTTTCTCGCGAATTGAAGATTTTTGGCGCACAAGAATTGGAGGTGATCTTACGTGAACAAGTTCTTTAGTAAGCTGAAGAAAGAAAAGAAGCTTGAACTCATTGAGCCATCAGGTGATATTTGTGAATCTTATTCTGAGAAGTCGGCAAACTGTTTTAAATCTGCAAAATTGCTATTACAAAATAATCTGTATGAGAACTCGGTAGGTATGTCTTATTATGCAATGTATAACCAACTTACTGCGTTATTATTTATAGTGGGGATAAAATGTGAAAATCATGCAGGATCGATTTTGCTCCTTAAAATTCTATTTGGTGAAGAAAATATGTTTGAGATTATCTCGGATGCCAAAAAAGAGAGAATTGACAAGCAGTATTATGTAACTACAGAGAAAGATGAGATAACCAAAGAGATAGCTGAGGAATTATTGAAGAATGCTGAGGATTTTGTTGTGAAAATGAAAGTAGTAATTAAGAGATTGAACAATGAATCCATTAATGAAGTAAGAAAAAAGTTTGATAATCTATAAATTAAAGATAAATGGCAGTTAACGAGACCGTTTCGTTAGGCGGAGCAAATCGACCCATCTGCCAGGCATTTCCATTACGGGCAAAAGATTGATGATCAAAGCCAGATCCTAAACTCTGGATGAGTTGGAGACTAGCATTATAACCAGGAGTAACAAGTACACCTGCTATTGTTTTCCCAGGAGTGAATTTAAGTGTATCATCTGAGGGTAAACGCTGCCCATATCCGTTTAGTGATTCTGACGTTGCCACTCCATGAGCAATGGTAATTCCACTCTGGCGAGTCACCCAAGTATGAGTCAATTGACGATGGTCATTTTCAAGACAGGGATAATATTGACTCCGCAATCCTGAAAGATCGATATAAAATTGATGGGGCGGAGGAAGTTTGGGATGGGAATTCTCTGACCTCATGGTAACAGTTATAAAACCAGGTAAAACATGACTACGATGTCTCCAGATAGAAACGAAGCCTTCCGGTTCGAGCATAATATCAGCAGGATTATCTCCGGTAATTTCAAGTACGACGCGAGCGAGATCATTCATGATAGTATCGTTTCTCAATGATTCTTATAAAAGCTTTACGGCATGCTTAGTTTAAACTATAAGTATGGTTTGATTAACCCACAACATCTAAATATTGATTTGTTTTCTCAAAAGTATGAGCTTCAACAACTTCGTTCTTAAACAAGAATACCAAAAATTACAACAACTTGGTGATCGCCTTGCGATCATCAATCGCAAGATTGAATGGGAAAAATTTCGACCCATTATTGCATCGGTCTATCACGATGGAAAGCAGGGTGGTCGACCGCATACAGATGAAGTTTTGACTGCACAATGCTTGGTGCTCCAAGCATTGTATGGGCTGAGTGATGAGCAATTGGAATTTCAATGCAATGATCGCATCAGCTTTCGTAATTTTTTACAGCTTCCTGATAAAGTTCCAGATTTTTCAACGATCTGGAATGCACGGGAGCGTCTTGCACAAAGTGGGCAAGACGAAGAAATCTGGTCAGAGTTGCAGCGGCAACTTGTCGAACAATGTTTTGTTGTGACAAAGGGAGTGATTCAAGACGCAACGATTCAAGAGGCTAAGAAGCCTCATGGAACGACTTTTCGCAAAGGTCGTGATGAAGAAGGAAGCTTTACCGTGAAAGCAAACAAAACAAGTTATGGCTACAAACTGCATGCGAAAACGTGTGTTGATTTCAATTTGATTCGTGAAATCGGTACAACGACTGCAAGCGTTCATGATTCTCGTATTGATCTTCTCAAAGAGGGCGATATCGCAAGTTATAGAGATAAAGGTTATGCAGGAACGCCGGTTCCTGCTGGAGTTACAGATTATACTCTCAAGAAAGGTGCTCGAAACAGGAAGATTACGTGTTTAGAAATTGAACAAAATAAAGTGTGGGGTAAAATTCGTTCGCCGGGTGAAAGAATGTTTCATGTGATGAAAAACTGTTTTGGGACTCCTGTTATTGCTGTCACAAGAACGTATCGGGTTCATATAAAAAATCTGTTTTTAGCATTTGCACACAATCTCTTTCAATTAGTTACTCTAGAAAAATGCGGGATAGCGAGAGCTATCCCATTTTAAGTATTTGAAACAAAAAAAAGAGAATTTTGATCAAAAATGTAAAATATTTTATTTGAAAATGATTATGTTTTGAGGATTTTTCGAGAAAAAATAGAAAAGAGCGGTTAATCAAACTCTACCTATAAGCTAATTACTTTGTTCTATAGAGAACTTTGCAAAATTCAGTATTTCACCTGCAAAGTTCTAAAGAGAATTTGAAATAGACGTAATTTTGGTATCGAATGAACAACTAATTTGTCAAAATTACTATTTTTCAAACTTCTCTATAATTTAAGAAACTCTGCCAAATGCTCCTTGGAGGTAACAATCTTTCTTAATTCTTCTAATTGATATAATGCAACTTTAAACTCTTGGCGTAGTTCACCCATTTCTCCACCAAATTTTTGGTCGATCATAAGAACCAGTTGATCTGCTTTTTGGCCCCATTGTTCAGGATGGGCGATGAGTATTTGCCAAAGTTGCTGGAGATATAAATCCAAAACAAGCAACAGATGTTTCAGATCATCAAATAGTCTCTCAACTTCATGTGCTTGTAATTTAACGCCTTCGATTGAAGAATTTTCTAATTGATGTAAAGATGATTTAAAGTTTGGATTCTGAATTAGTTGTTCTAGAGTATTAGTATATTTTTGAACTTCAGAGAGGATAACTTTAGCTTTTGCAGTATTCTGTCGAGAGAGAACTGTTTTTGGCATCGTAGCCATTACAATTTGTATTTGATCTAAACACCAGCCGATATGCTTCATAGTAAAGAAAATATCTGTTGAGGTATAAATAAGTTAACATTTATTGGTCTCGGACCAAGAGTTTACGATGCTAAATCCAATTTATACAGGAGTAGCAGCGACAGAACTCTGCACTTCACCTTTTTCGGTTTGATAGAAGAAGTTTACTTGACCAAAGCTGGTATTAAAGACACAGCTATATACTGCACCGGGATCTTGAGCGAATACTCTTGGAAGGTAAATTTTAGTTAATAATTTTCCATTAACATCAATGGGGACAAGACAATGAGGACTATCCATCTCTTCAAGACTTGCATAGTGCATAACTTGATCATCCTCTAAGAAATCGTCTGGACGGCGCAAGTACGTTGCTGTTAAGCGTAATAGTTCCTGCTCGCAAGGCGAATATTCTAAAAGTGAAATTCCTTTGTATTCAATTGGAAGCTGAAGATGAAATCCCGAACGGGTAATTGGAGTTGAGAATCCTTCAATATCTAATTCAGTTGTAGGTTGATTTCTCAGAGCCTCTTCTTGTCCAAGGATAAGACCTGGATTGTTGTAGCCGGGGAAAGTAACTAAATTATAGACTGGAGTGCTTTTAAGACGTTCTCCATCACCAAAACTGACCTCTTGTACAAGACCTAAATCGGCTGCTTTCATATATGCCGAAAAAGGTGTAACTCCTAATTGATCCCAGAGCAACTGGCGTTCTGAAAATAATGTATCTCCACATTCTCTGAAGAGTTCGCGCAGTCTGTCTTCTAAGTGCGTTGTCCAACGGATGTTAATACGGTGATATTCAACCCCATCACGATTTTCTGTGACAGGAGTACTAAAATGAGTCAAATCGCGGATTTCTGGCGGCATTTGCGCAAAATCAGCAGCAGTTAAATCCCGGTATCTTTTACGGTGAGTGCGTTGATATGCTTCGACATAGGCGCGTTCGTTTTCTTCGCGGAGAGGATTGTCACCGAAGAAAATACGGCGAAGTTTGCCTACATTTGAGTTTCTTGAAGGGGATCCTTGCTTTCCATACCATTCTATGAATCGAGCTGCTTTTTCCTCCGTAAGAATCCCGTAATCTGGACAAATAAGTGCTAACAAGCCTTCGCTGTTTCTAACATTAAACTCTTCAAAAAAAGGAGAACCACCATATTTTTTAACTTCTTTTTGTGTTAAGATTTCGGGAAATGAATCTTCAACAATCTCATTCAGAACATAGTTTAACCAGATGCGAGCATTTTTTTTCGCGTTTCTACTTTCACAAAAAGATTTTCGTAATACCTGCCGCTGTGCATGATTTCTTGTCGAGCAGTATACTTGACACTTTGTATCATCCAAAATCCCAAAATCTGCAATTGCTTTGGTAAGAAGGGAAATATGATCACGACGTTGTCCTGAAATAGCATAATAGACACTTTCAGGAACAATTGTATGTACGATGGTTTCCATCAACAATTCAGGAATAGGATATTCTAAACTCCAATTATGCTCCCAGGCATATTGCACCAGCCTCACTGCATTTTCGACAGTACTGCTCCCAGAGAAAAATGCAACCTGAAATCGTTCGCGAGAACTTTTATCTTTTGTTGTTATGACTGTTTCACATTTATGTGAATCCGTTTCTCCGCCATCTTTACAAAAAGAACCATAATTTAGAAAAGATAAACTTAGAATAGTATCTCGACCTTCTACTTTTCCTAATTCAACACCTTTTCTTATAAAACCACCAATTAAAGGATGAAGATCATCGACTGCTGAAATTTGCTCAGGAATTTCATACTCCCAAACGTTTTCGAAAAAGTATTTTACAAGAGCAGAGAGATTATCTACCAAATTCTGGCCAGTAAATAATCTACTGCGAAGATGCATTCGTGTTCTCCGATCCCCTTCCGCAAACAGCTGGCAAATTTCGTTCGTTGCGATGAGTGTATCTTCTAAGTCCATACTCTCTTCTAAAGAGAGGTTTATTTTTAAATGTTTCCAAGTTAATCACTTATAAGTAGTAAATTATATAAAAACGCAATTGGACATTATTTGGACACTATTAATTGAGCAATAACTATCGCTTTACGCGGCAGCACTATCAATTTCCTTTCGCGAACGCCAGAAGAAGTAGCCGATCACCACAATAGTCAAGATTGGTGAAGTCCAGTGAGGTATGTGAACGCCAAAGCTGTCTAGCAACATGACTGTTCCCAGCCCTAAGATAGAATACATCGCGCCATTCTTGAGATATTTGTATTTCTTTATACGTTCAATGTTACCAACCGTAATTTGACGTACAATGATTGCACCTAAGCCATTTCCAAATAAGATTAATGGGATTGAGAACGTAAATGCAAATGCACCTAAAACAGCATCAATTGAAAAAGTTGTGTCAATTACTTCCAAATATAATATTTTGCTCCAATCGGAGAGACCTTTGCCTTCATGCACCATCGCATGTTCTGCTTTTTCGGCATTCTGTTTGAAACCATGGGTGATAAAGAACGCTGTTGAACCGACCACTGCACCAAACGCCATGAAAGGATTTTGTTTCAGCGCAAGCCAGACGACGATGGTCAGAAGAATTGATACGACAGCATAAAACCAAATTCCTTGTTTTTCAAAGAACTTTTCGGCGTGCAAACCATAAATTTTTGGTTCGATAAAAAGCCAATGAAAGAACAAAAACACTAAAAAAATCCCTCCGCCAGATAATAGAATAGGAGCAGAGCTTTCAATCGCTTGAATGACGGCAGGATCAGAACTGAACGTTGCCGTGAATGAACCAAGGAAACCAAGCTGCGGGGTGGAAAGCCAAATAATTAACCAAGGCAAGATACCACGGACAATGAAAACGGCAAATAAAAGCCACCATAACAAAAACCAGCGGCGAGCTTTAGGCGACATCGTGGTCAACACTTCTGCATTGATGATGGCATTATCGATACTGCTGATAGTTTCAAAGAGACATAATCCTACGACAACGAGGATCATCGATAGAATTTCCATTGATTTTTGAAGGAAAGTATAGTCTTAATAAAGATTCCGTTCTGCTTTTCGCCAGCGCAATCTTTAAAAATACCCTTAACTCGCCACTGCTCACTGGCCCCATAGCTTAGTCTGGTGGAGCGCACGACTGATA
>DUGB01000008.1 GCA_013331555.1 Candidatus Woesearchaeota archaeon | reverse complement strand
AGGGAACAAAGGTCTTATTCGTGCGGTTGAGAAATATGATTGGACCAAAGGGTTTAAGTTTTCCACATACGCAACATGGTGGATTCGCCAAGCTATTACCCGCGCCATTGCGGATCAGGCACGCACTATTCGTATTCCGGTTCACATGNNGACCGCGAGGCAAAAGTGTTGAAGATGCGATTTGGTTTGAATGGTGCGCGCCCAATGACGTTGGAAGAAGTTGGCAAGAAGTTTGGTGTGACGCGCGAGCGCATTCGGCAGATTGAGGCTAAAGCATTGCGCAAGTTGAAACATCCGAGTAAGAGAAAAATGCTGCAGGACTATTTGGAATAATTCTTTCAACTTTTTAAGATACGAATAATTCTTTTCCATCGTTGTATAGTTATGTGTATTGCTTGCCAAAGAGAATTATATCTCCGCGAAGAATACACGACGATCTTTGAATCGTACCCGACTGGTCCAAACTTCCAAAGCCGATATGAGAACTCGAAATCATCAAGATTATTTGAAGAGACAATCGTGGTATCAAACCCACCTGTTTTACGAAAAACCTTTGTCTGTACCGCACAATTAGCTGTGGCAAATGACTGGAATTTAAACAAGTGTTTTGTGATCCAAAAGTAAAATCGAAACCATCTCATGTGAGATGCGAGCGTAAGCAATACTGACGAGTCCTTCCAGAAAATATCACCTCCAACGGCAATGTCTTTCGTTGTAAAGAAATGACACTGTATCTGTTGGATCCAATCGGCTGAAACACATGTGTCTGCGTCTGTTGAAGCAATGATCGGATATTTTGCGGCGAAGAACCCTGTATTTCTCGCGAGGGCTACGCCAAGGATTGGTTCAGAAAGAATGTGATACTTTGTATTGTTTTGTGCAAATGCTTTTTGGAATGTTTTTGCCACCCTGGCTGTTTCGTCTGTCGAAGCATTATCCACAACTATGACTTCGGCAGGAAGAACTATTTGGCAAAGAAGCGATTCAAGTGTTTTTGGCAGGTCTATTGCTTCATTGTGTGCCGGAATCACCACGCTGATCTGCGCATGTCTCATCAGGTAAGTATACCAGTACTCCTGTATCAGTGCGCCTATGCGCAGATCGAGCACCATGCTAAAATAGCCTGTTCTTTAATAGATGATCCCCGATAGCTCAATGGTAGAGCAGGAAGCTGTAGAAATACTGCAGCCCTCTTCAGCAATGAAGAGCGGAAACACAGGGTGAATTCAAGGAAGCCTCTGTTTGCGTGTGTTTATGACACAAGTAAGCGTGGTAATCTTGAGCCAAGCTTGGTGAATGAGATAAAAGTAGCCAGGTAGGTGCAGAGACTAGGAGTGAGAACTCGATCAATACTCTCCACGAGCGCCCTGCTCCGCTTGATGTTCTTTTTAGGACGTTGGACGGATGAAGAGATAGTCCACACTTTATGGAAACATAAGGAGAATGTGTAACTTCAAGGTTCGAGGTTCGAATCCTCGTCGGGGAGCCAGATGGCACTTAATATACCAAATTTATTGGATTTTCTACATGTGAATCTTCTGATTTGTTACAATTAATTTGCAATGGTAAATATCACAAAACCTGTAACTAAAAACATTGAACAAATTAAAGAGATATTAAGTCAGTGGACTGAAGTTGAGGAAGTTGAAAAGTATATTACTAGAATTTCCAATGAAATTGATGGCAAAACTGAGTTTAATATGCAGTTTTGGATAGCCAAGGAAGATGAAACAGTAGTTGGTGTCGTTGGGTTATGTAATCCTTTACCAAAAATATTATCTTTTGCCAAAACAAGTAATCCTGGTGAAATTAAAATCTTATATCTTGATACACAAATGCAGGGAAAGGGAATTGGTAAATTGTTGGTCGGTTATGTTGAAAAAGAAGCGGATAAACAAGGATATTCAGAATTGTTAGTTCGGAGTGCTGAACGATATAGAGATACTGCGTATGGTTTTTATGAAAAACTTGGCTATTTAAAAACGGGAATTGTTGAAGGTGGAGAAGAATTTAAAAAGATGCAGGTGTTTGGTAAAGTATTATAAGGTTTTAATTTCTCTATTTCCTCTCTAATTTGAGCTACAAGCCTAAAGTCAGAGAAAGCCTTGATAATACAAGACAATTGCGTGGTTATATTAGAGTTACGATTCTCGAGCAAAAATAACTTCTTTCTTAGGAATATGCGACAATATTCATAGTATGTTTGAAGATGGTGTTCCAAATAGTACAGATAAAAACCAAATATCTGCAGAAGTTTCTAGTGAGGTAGAACGTGCGGTTGCACAGCAAACTAGCTTACGGACATATTCAGAACTTGGAACGGAAACAGAATCGTACGCCGTTCAGTTTTCACTTCTTAAATTAGGAATTCCTGCTGTTATTCGCCAATTTTCGGCTGAGCTAACGGATGCTATTTCACGAGATTTAATAGCGAAAGAAAGTAGTCGCGACGAATGGGTTATTTGTTCACCACCGTCAACAATAGAACATGCAGCTGGTCTGATGGCTGAACAGATCAGTAAAAGCTTACAAGTACCCTTGTTGGAGTTAGAGAAGAAAAGAGCATTCGGGAACTACTCCACTATTACTACCACAGCTGATCGAGAGTCAGTGGTTGCATTTACGATGTACATTCTCAACCCTAAGCGTGTGAAGGGAAAAAAGATCATCATTATTGATGATCTTGTAGCGAGTGGAGCGGTATTACGAGAATCTGCACGAGCATTGCTTGATGCAGGAGCTTGTGAAGTAATAATATTTACCCTACTAAAACTCGACTCTCCAGATTTCTCCCTTGAAGGAAAGCTTAATGATATGGCCGCAACGGACAAGCTGGATGTGCTCGTTGAAGCTTTGAACCAAGGATGTGTAATTACGAGTGCAACATTAAAGTTGCTTCTCAGAATGAGTAATCATTTCCCCGACACCTTTCGTTCAGTTGCGCATAGAATCGATCAAAAAACGAAAAAAAATCTTGTTGTCGCAGCGATACGATACCATCAGAAGACATATGAAAAGACAGCGCTGTATGAGGCCTTAGATTACACGAACTTTACAAATATTCTTCGTGAAGGTGTTTAATATCTGTTGCTCTGACTTTATCTAATCAGGTAAAACTTTTCTATCCACTCCCTCATTCGAGTACTGCCCGCCACGGGAAGCCTTGATTTTTGATTTGGCGTAACATCCCCCATAGAGATTCTAAATGAAAATTCGAACGTGTTAAAATACTCTTATGTCTGTGCGAAAACTTCCGGTTATTGAAGAGGGCGATTTTCGAGAAGTCATAGGTACTGCGTTCAAAGAAAAGCGTCACGTCTCGTATCTCAAAAAGGTGCTTATCGATTTTGAAGAGTATAAAAAAGTCTTCTCACAAGTGTTTACAACAGAAAACCCATTACAAGTTGTCTATATATTTCGATTTCATTACATCGATAAACGACCTGTGTGGAGAGATATTGCCATTTTCGGAAGACAAACGCTTTCCAATTTAGCGGAAACAATAATTGACTGGATGGATTGGGATAATGATCACATGCATGCGTTTTCACTAAAAAAATTACACGGTAAATCTTTAAGTCGGTATACGGAATTTTCTCTGTATGCCCCAGGGTGGGAAGATGATCCGTATCCGACATTTAAAACAAATAAAATAAAAGTGGCTGATATTGATTGGCAAAAGTATCCAAAATGGAACTTTGTTTTTGATTTTGGTGCGAGTTATGAGTTTGATGTTGAGTTACGGAAGATCGAAACGAAACTGACTGGTAAAGATTTTGATGAGCCGCTTCCTGCCTGCATTGATCAACGTGGAGTTGCTCCTCTTCAATATCCTGAGTATGATGACCCAAAAGAATGGAAGTTTGATGAAAATTGTCCGTATTGTCAGGCGTTAAAAGAAAGTGGTGGGAAATTAGCCTGGTTTCCAGATGAGCCTAAAAAAAACTGACCAAAATCCAACTTTTGGCAGTGTAATCTATGTCTACATCTACTTGACATAAGTGGATCACTTATGTAAGATATAAGATATCTATGCTATACACAAGAACACTCTTCTTCAAATTAGAATCCGAGATTGAAACAAAAGAAGTAACCGTCATTACAGGGATGCGCCGGGTTGGCAAAACGACGGCTTTATTGCATCTCTATGATCTAGTTCAATCAAAAAATAAAGCCGTTTTTGACCTAGAAAATCCACTGCATCGTAAAGTTTTTGAAGAAGAAAATTATGATGCTGTGTGGAGTAATCTGCAACAGTTTGGGATTACGAACACAGAAAAAGCGTATCTTTTTTTAGATGAAGTGCAAAACTTGCCAGAGGTTAGCAGAGTTGTAAAATACCTTTACGACCATTGGAATGTAAAATTCTTTTTGACAGGGTCGAGTAGTTACTATCTTCGCAACCTTTTCCCCGAGTCGTTGGCTGGAAGAAAAATTATTTTTGAAATGTTCCCTCTCACTTTTGCAGAATTTCTCATATTTAAACATGTACAACGAAATGCGCCAGCTACGTTTGCACAGAAAGCCAAGGACAAGAATAAAATTTCTTATGATCTGCTCAATCCATATTATCGTGAATATCTAGAATTTGGCGGTTTTCCTCCTGTTGTCTTAGAACAGAACCCAGAGAGAAAAAAGATCCTTCTCTCAGAAATTTTTACGTCTTACTTTGAAAAAGATGCCAAAAACCTTGCTGATTTTAAAGATATGTCGAAACTGCGTGATCTTATACTTCTGCTTATACCAAGAATTGGTTCACGGATCGAAGTACTTAAGTTAGCAACAGGGTTGTCAATTTCTCGTGAGACTGTGTATACCTATCTCGCATTTCTTGAGCAAACCTATTTTATTTCATTACTCCCGCGACACTCCGGGAGCGTTGACCGCCAGGCAGCCGGTAGCAGAAAATTATTTATATGCGATTGTGGCATTGCAAACATTTTGGGGAAACCAGCAGAAGGACAATTATTAGAGCAGAGTATTTTTCAAAACTTGCGATCAGATCACAAATTGTCTTTTTACAATAAAGATGGTGGAACAGAAATTGATTTTATCGCAGATGGAAAAGTGGCGTTGGAAGTAAAGATGACTGCTTCTCAACGGGACATTACCACTTTAAGACTGAGAGCTGAGTCAATTCATTTGACTGAGCGTTATGTGATAACTTCTCGATATTCCGAAAAGGAAGAAATTATTGTTGCTACTGACATGTAGACAAAGGGGCACACTACATGAATTTGCCAAACTTGACCCCAAGAGTATTCATGCTTTCAATACACTGAAAAACAGAGAGACAAGCTTTGGGTGGGAGAAACCGCTATTTAAAATGATTGATTAAAAGTTTTCACTGCCACTGAAAACATTTCCAAGCTTGCAAAATAGTGGATTTCTTTCATTGGCTATTGGGAATATACTGCGCCACATGTTAGGAATAGACCTTTCTCACTACAATGAAATGCTTCGGTACGAAAAGGATATGGATGTCCTTCGCGCATTAGCGTTGTGGATAACGAAGCATAGGAGAGATCGATCTATTCCAGGATTGTCTGATCCCAAACAATACGTCTTTGACATCATACAATTTTATTCAAGGAAATTTGCGGTGGATATTATGCAACAGAGTAGCATATCTGATGAATCTCTCAGTTTATTTCACAACTCTCTATATACACTTAATCGATTGCTAGGTATTTCTGAAAGAGACATTGCTCGCGCAGGCGAACAACAACGCTATCGTAACAGTGGGTTTTGGGAAATGCGGAAGGTGTTGGGGCAGTTTGGTGACGTTGCAGAGTCTGCGCATTCAGATGGTATAACACACATTATTACAGCAGCCGTTTCTGGATGTGTGATTGGTGAATTCCTAGGATTTCAGATCTCCAAAAAATATGGGTATTCGATTCCTGTGGATCATATGGTGTTTGCTCGCAGAGGAAAAACACCAACTGCCGGTCATCTTCCCGATGGTTTTTCGCTTTCTGGAAACCATATCTTAATCGCAGATGATGCAGTTAATGAGACAATTACATCAGGAGTGATGGTAAAGGAACTGCGAAGAAGATGTCCACACGCAATGATTTCATTGATGACCGTAGATATTGATCCGGATACGAAATATTCAGGATATCTGGATCAGTTTGCGCACGTCTATCTGTTTGATGCATAGCAGTATATGCTTGGAGATGCAGCCGCTATATATTGAGGGCGTCTATGTTGAAGGGGAAATATGGTCTATGCAGAATTGGGGTGCCACGCAAGGAGAAGACGTGAATGTAGGGGTTGTGGAGGATGGTATATCCACGTGGATGAAGAAGATGTAATAGGAATGGCAGAAACGTATGAGGTGGATAAAAAAGGGAGATTAGTAAAGAAAGGAAATGGAGCAGAGTTTCCTTTATGCGGGCCAATTGGGGAACAAGTAAAAGAGGTTATAAAAGGAAATGAGAATCAGGCGAGTGAGGTTGAAGAGTGAGATTCTTATGTTGCTACAAATCTAATAAAATTTGCGAGAAGCTTGACCAAACCCAAAATACATGTTAAAAAACACGTATGAAAAAGAATATGTTGGTATTTTCTTTATTGTTTGTTGTATCCTTTCTTTTTACACCAATCGTTACTCAAGCTGCCGATCTCATCACTGTCGTTTTTAGTAAGTGGTCCACATATGCTCTCAAGGACCCCTTTTATCCAGATTATCCTCAACGCCGAGTACTTTTTCCCACAACCAATCTTCCGTGGTGGGGAATCACTGGGTTAAGCAAATATACAATCACCTCAAAAGATCCTAGGGTTGGCATAAAGACCGTCACCTTTTATTCGTCAGGATATACAATGTGTCCTGATAAGGGACTAGAA
>DUGB01000124.1 GCA_013331555.1 Candidatus Woesearchaeota archaeon | reverse complement strand
ACATTTTTAACATCCCACCCTTCTTTGAGCTTATCGACATGAATAACAATCTCATTTTTATTAACGGGATAAGGTTCTTCTAAACGGAGTAGCTGGTGAATGGAATCAACCTCACTCTCACTGGTTACTAGCAAGGTCTTATCCTTGTAATAGCCATCAAAGAAACTATCACTTTCAATAAGAGCTTTGACATCCTTAGCGTGCTGGATATTTTTCGTCGTCAGTAAAGTAATCGGTAGAACAAAGGGCAACTTATTGTTTTTGCAGTATTCTTCAATAAGCGCCTTTTTCTCCCTATGCCTTCTTATACCATCCTCAAGTTTTACTAGCTCAAGATCGCCCTTATAGGTGTAATCATCACTTCTAGCTATGACATAGGGAATCTTGATGTAACCACCCTTTGCACCATTACCATTGTGTCGACTCTCCAAAGCCTTCTTAGAATCGTTTATGGCGTCTCCAAGCGTGTAAGAATAGACCACATTGTCACTGATAGGAGTAGCGGTAAATTCCAGTCCTAACTCTGGTTTTAGATGGTTAATTGCTCTAATCGACTTCACTCCTCGATATCGATGGCTTTCGTCCATTAAGATAACCAGGTCTTTTTGCTGAAGAAGCTCGGCAAAGCTCGATCCCAGAGTCTCCTGGTAGCGATGGAATTTAAATTCAACATCGGTTCTCTCATTGAAGATCTTTTGAATGTTAAAAACATAAATGTTGACCGCATCAAAAAGCTGATTGCCAAAGTTGGCATAGGTATAATTTTCTCCAGTAATAAGGTTAAACATTGGAAAATCGGTCAAACCGTCCAGAACATATTTTTTGCTTGATTGGGTAAAGTTATCGATTGTCTTTGTATAAATCGTTTCGCCTGGAGTTAATATGAAGAAATCTTTTAATCCTTTTGTATTGTAAAGATAGGCAATCATTGCTGCCATNNCCAACCAATCTCGCCTCAATATCTTCTAATTTATCTTTTCCAAGTTTGACACCAGAAAGGAGTGCGTCCAATTTAACAAGTGAAAGTCCCTGTGGCTTTCTCAAGCTTAATTCTTTAGTTAGTTTTTCTATTATATTGATACTCATATTTTGAATTTCTTTAATAGAACATCAGGAATTTTCCTGATTTCTACATTTTCAGTTAACTTAATTTTACTCGATATTGTCTTAGCATAGATAATCAGATAATCGGCTGCATCGCCAACTTCCCTCGTGAGTGCCTCTACATACTCCTGATTAAGATATTGCTCAGTCACATGAGCGATGGTTCTTCCTGAAATACCATGAAGACCATTATCTGGATGTAGTAGTTTGAATCCTTCGACTTTTAGAACTGCCCGAATTAAAGCGCCGTTATAAACTTTTGGATTTAGAACCGTCAGCCTCAAATCGTCATCAGCAACAAATAAACTATCTCCAAGTTCGAAGTATTTAAATCCACCCCCACCTTTCCAGTCAAACATCTTGCTTATTCCCCCTTGATCCTTACCAGACACTACCGTCTTCAGTCTCGGTGTTATATGAGTTTTAGCATGATTGCCTAATTCCACCATAATCCATTTACGATTTCGTTTGTGAGCTACTGCACCTGTCGTGCCTGACCCCGCAAACGAGTCCAACACCCAATCACCTTCGCTGGAAGCTAGTTCTATAATTTTGTTGATAAGTCTTTCTGGTTTAGGGGTTGAAAAAACGTCATCAGAATTAAATACTTTAATCTCTTGCTTAGCTTCTTGGTTGTCTCCTACTTCCGTCCTAAACCATATTGTTTTCGAAACATAACCTTCTTGAACTTCTGATAAAAACCTTTTCAAAGAAGGAACATTGTTACCAGATTTACCAAACCAGATTCTATCGTCTTTTACTAACTCCTCAAATCTTCTCTTTGAAACAGCCCAGCACCTGCTTTTCGGTGGATTAACCACCCTCCCACTTGGAGTTGTTATTGGATAATCAGTTGAGGTTGTATATGTCCGCACAGAGAGATCGCTCGATTTCCAAATCCCTCTTGGATCATTATCTGGATTTTGATATTTAGCATTCATTTCCTCTGTTCTCGTCAATAAGTTGGGTCTCCAGATATCCTTGTTCTTCGCATACACAAGAATGTGGTCATGGCTGTCTGATAGCCATTTTGTATCATTTTGTGGCGAGTATTTTTTCTCCCAAATTACATTAGCAACAAAGTTCTTTCTCCCAAAGATCTCATCACACAAAACTTTTAAGTAGTGGCACTCGTCGTCATCTATTGAGATCCAAATGCTCCCATCCCTGCTTAGTAGTTTGTAGAGTGCTTCAAGCCTTGTTTTCATCAACCCTAACCATAAAGAATGCTCCATACCATCGTCGTAATGTGAGAAAGCATTACCAGTGTTATAAGGAGGGTCAATAAAGACTAGCTTAATTTTGTTCCTAAAATCCTGAACGAGTGATTGAAGTGCAAGAAGGTTGTCACCTTTAATAAGCATATTCTCTGTATCTTTGTCTCCGATAGTCTCCTTATGAAGGAAAATTCTTGGTTCTGTTACTCTGGGGTCTTTTTTGTCCACCCATTCGTAGTTGCCTGTATCGACATCATAATAAAGGCTCTTATTTTTATTCGCCCAGTTTAGCTCTAATTTATGGTCGTTTTTAGTCATGGTTATTTAGCTTTGCGCAATGTTTTGTATTTTTTCTTAATATCAGCATCAATTTCCTTCAAACGATACGGTTCAAACCTGCGGAGATGATCTACGACCCGACTCACATGGTTTTTGACATCACCTTCTACATGATGATACGACCAGGTTTCATCATTTAACTTACCAGAAATGGTATTTAATATCTTCTTTAGAGTGTCGAATAAATCCTTAACCTCTTGTGCGCTAATGCTTGGTCGTTGAGGTTTTTTGGCATCATCATGAGCTACCCAGCTATCTCGATAGGTTTTTAATTTCTCGATAGTGCTTTTCTGCTTATCGAGCAAGTCTTTAATAACGGTTAAGTCTGAATGTTCGATTCCCCTGTATCTTTCCGTTAATTCCTTCAGTAATTGCCGATCTTGGTTATATTCTTTGAAGGCACCTACCGTCAACTTTTTCAGATTACTCTGTGTGAAGTTAACAACTTTATTGATATGTAGTGATTGGTTAGAGGCGTCAAAGAGCTTACCTAACTCCAGGAAAAAGTAGTGCTGTAGCGCTTCCTGTGCAATTACAAAGAAGTTTCTGTATCTATCCATCGTCTTGACATTTTCTGCTGCCTTTGGCTTTCCTACAATGTTCGGGGCAGCTATTTCTAGCATTCCTTCGTAGGCATAAAAGGCACAAAGAGCATGAAAGTATCTACTCTGCATTCTTTTGATATGAGCCATCAAAGTATCAAATTCTTTGTCTTTTTGGTTCTTAATTGTCATATTTTTCTATTTTTTGGCGCTAATAAATCTTTCAATATCCCTTGGGTCATATCGTCTATCACCACGCTCATTTACAATGATCGCCTTTAACTTTCCGCTTTTATCCCAGCGTCTTAATGTTTCTATATGGACATTCAAGATTTCGGCTGCTTGCCTGATCGTCAGAAGCTTTGGTAATTCGTCTTTTAGTTTTGCCATACCTCAACTAAAGTATACTAAAATCAGCAGCAAATTGGTATACTCCAAGTGTGAATAAAAAAGCTAGTGCTGACTACATCAAACTGAGAAAACTTATCAACGATGGGTATGTTCCTGGCAATATAAATATCAAGATTACGCCTACCTCTGAAGAGACATCCATTGAATTAAGAAATGCTGAAAACAAAACTATAGCGCTCCAATCTTTCGAAGGAGATGTTGTGTTATTTGCCTTCTCTGTGAAACAGGTTTTTAACAAACAAGGGCTATCTATGACTGGCGAAGTCAAAGATCTTGGTCTATTTTATGAAACCCTAGAAAAATTCTACGATCCTGACAATAAAAAATATAACGACGCTGTTTCTCAAGTAATCAGCAGTAAAAACAAAATTGAATATGTCCCTCACGATTTACTGAAACGCTTCTTAGAAGACCCTGCCACATCAAGTTATAGGCAATATCTAAAGCTAAGAGACGATTACTATGTAATTAAGTTTCTGCACGTAGAACTTTTGAAGCAGGTATATGCTGGCTTACTTTCTATAAGAAACCAAAAATCTCTCAAAACTAAGATTTTCGATACCACTCTCGATCTATTTAAGAAGGCTTTTCATCATGATCCAAACTTTGTTAAAAATTACCAGTTATTTCAAAAATACAATAAAGCTGACGCAACAGACTTGTTAATTTCGTCCTCCGAAGATTTAGATCACGATAAAGATAAGTTTGACATGCTCAGTAAGCGCAACGGCACTCCAGCAAAACAAGGTCTTAAATATGTGATCGAAAGCTATGCTACCCTAGCCGAGACCGTAATTAAAATACTAAATATCATTAGGGCTGCTATTGAGATTGAAGAAGGAGTGACAGATCCTCTCCTAAATAAGGGTTCTGTAGATAATTGGTTGAAAATTAAAGAAAACAAAACATATGGGTTTATCGTAGAAGATTTCGACCCAAGAATCAGGCATGGAAAGGCTCACAACAACTACAATATCGATGTGACAAATAACAAAATAGATTTTTATAAAGAGGGACGGATTAAGGATATAGCTTTTTCTTATACCTTCGAGGAATTTCGGAAGATGTGGCATAGGCTACATCTGCTTCTTTCCGCTTTAGTGGTGGCAGTTTGTGTGGAACAAGCAGCTTTAACTGGAGCTATGCTCGAGTCTGGTGAATATAAGCTATTACTGGCTAGTATGGGTAACTTTAAGGAAATAAGAAATAAAAACTATGTCTGATTATCGGTATCTAAAGGACGAGTCTTACTATAACGATCTCTATGATCTCCATACTGTCGAAACCTGCCTTGAATACTACTGGGGATTGAAAAACGGCTTTGAAAAACATCACAAGGACGATAGCTTCAAAAAGTTTACCCAAAAGCAGTTTAATGACGATGTCCATAAGATCGCTAGTTATACCGTCAATGCCATCAAAATGGATCGATTCCGACATAAAAAAGAGACAATTGAGAAGTGGATGAGTGCTGACCAACAACGCCAAGACCGCCTAGACAATGCTGTTGAGCCAGAGGATATTTTATGTCCTCACTGTGATACACCAATGAGGTCGACAATAAAGGAGCTTATAGATCACCTTGATGAGCCGATGAAAGTTCTTTTCTTCTTTGAATGCCCAAGTTGCAAGAAAAGACGAGGTGTTTACGACGATGGCTCTAGTTTTGTATCCAAGCCTTCACTTTGTCCAAAGTGCAAACATGAAGCCAAACTCACTTATAAAAAGAGGGGTAAGGTCTTATCCTGGACAACTACTTGCCCCTCTTGTGGCTATAAGGAGGTCGAAAAGGATAACTCTGATAAAGGGGAGGCTGAGAGAAAGAAAAAAGAAGAGAGAGACAATTTGCTGCTTGAAAAATATCGAGAAGAGTTTTGTTACTCCGAGAAAGATGGTCAACAAGCGATTTGGGACTTTGACCAACTGACGGCTCTAGTCGATAAATGGAAAGAAAGAGATGAACACAAAGAAGAATATGACGCTGTGGCTAACATCAAAAAGCTGACGATTGTAGAGCTAGAGAAACTCCTTAACGAGACTATAACACCCAAAGGCTATATTCGACTCATCCTAGCTCAACCTGAGTTTGGGAAACAGCTCATTGTTGGTTTTACTGTTCAGGATGTAGATGCCGCTCGGAAAGGATATGACAGTGAACATGCCTTCAAAAAGGCTGTTAAGCAGGCATTGGAAGGCACAAATTGGCGCTTGATGAGTGAAGGTGTCATCTACCGCTTGGGCTATCTCCAGGGTCGCCTAAAAGCCTATGAAACCGAGGAAGATCTATTTTCTCTCGTTAAGTCTAAGAAGATTCCTTCCCCCTCCACTCCCTGAATTTTTTGAAAGCCCATTCGTTAACTGGCTTATCAATTTCTAAATTATCAAGTTGTCCCATTGTCTTTGCAATTCCTGTATCTCCAAAATGTTTCTTCCACAAGTTAAGTTCAAAGTGACCAATTTCGTGAAACAAATTAAAAACAAACATATCTTGATTATGCTCGACTTTATAATCCTGCCCAATCTGCTTGAACTGGTATTCGAAATCCTCAGGGTCTACGGCTGTTCTGATCCTCACCAACTTTTTGCTTTTAACAGCTTCTGCGCCATATCGAGTCCCAGGTTCATCAAAAAACTCGACTGAAAGGTTATAACTTTCCACTATTTTTTCAATCTCATCAATGGCCTCTTTACTGATTTTTAGGATCATTTTGGTTATAGAGAATATTTTTCCTCGATATGGTGACCTGCGAAGTTTTTTTCTCTTGAAATCCACTCCACAGTTATGTTTTTCTTCTTTATCGCCATGATCGCATCATAAATCAGAGGCTTCAACCGATCGATTTTCGTCCCATACTGAAGGTTTACCCATTTTACTGCCAGTTCTGAATCTGAAAATACGACTGATTCTCTAGGTGCAATTTTTGCAGCGCTTGTAATAGCAATCAACTCGCCCTCGTTATTTGTTTTATCTCCGACCCATTCTTCGACTAAAATCTTTCTATCTTCATCAGTTACCACTACTATCGTCTTCTGCTTGCCAAACTGACCGTTATTTTTTGTCCCTGCATCGCAGTAGAATATAGCTTTCCCTGATTTTGCGGGATTGGAACGCTCTGGTTGATTAGCGCCTGGAATTCTTATGTCTGAACGGCTTGTTATTTTACCCCCATTGCTTTCTGCCTCTTTTGCAAGTTTCATGGCTTCATCTTTGCCGACTTCCCGAATAAAGGATTTAGATGGTTTCCAAGGGAGATTAAGTCCTGATTGGTATAAAACTGCGTGGTTGCCACACTTTTTACATTGCACCCACAAAGCCTTCGTTTTAGAGCTTAAGCTGTAGTATGCAGGGCATAAACTTCCGCATCTATCGCATTTTACTGATTCAAATTCCATAACCTTATATTATCACTTGGGTAAGCAACTTAGGCATGGAGTTGATACGCCACAGGTGGTGGCTCTGAATGAAGTATCCTCCCGAATTCGTCCCTCTGGGTAATAATTCTTACCTTTCGTGGGCTGGGAATCTCAAGTTCAAAGCCGAAGTCTAAAGATGGGGATGATCGACCGCAGTTCCTACTTTCAACGACATATTCTCAAACTTTTCGGGTAAAACTTGTCAAAAGAT
>DUGB01000082.1 GCA_013331555.1 Candidatus Woesearchaeota archaeon | reverse complement strand
TATTTATCTGTCAAAGTTGGGCTTCAAGATTCATATACCTTATATTTTTTCAAATTCTTATTTAAATCTTTCTTTTATAACTACTCCTAAGAAACAAATAACTTTGCTACCATAATCTTTAAATAATCAGAAACGAAAAATTGTTTTATGGCAAACCCTGAAATTAAGCTTAAAGTCATGGAAGCAGTCCAGGACGATGTGAATAAAGGTATTGTTAAGATTGATTCTAGTTTTATGAAACAGATCGGGGTTAATCCTGGTGAGTTTGTTGAGGTAAAAGGAGAGCGCAGTACGGCAGCAGTCGTTGATCGTGCCTATCCTGGTGATATTGGGTTGAATATTGTGCGGATGGATGGGAACATTCGACGTAATGCCAGGACGTCAATTGGTGATCTAGTTGTGGTTAGGAAAGCAGATGTCAAACCGGCAAAGAAGGTTTCTATTGCGCCAGCGCAAAAAGGGATTATGGTCAAAGCACCGCCGAATTTGTTTAAGCAGGGTTTACTGGGAAAAGTAGTGGTGAAAGGAGATATTGTCTCTTTAGGCCGCCGTCGTCGTCGTGTTGATGCGATGGGCCATGAGATTGATGATATTTTTTCCATGATGGAAGGAGTGCAGTTTCCCGGCTTTGGTTTTGGTGATTTGAAATTTATGGTTGTTGATACACAGCCGCGCAAGGAAATCGTTGTTATTACAGCTGAAACAGAAGTGGAATTTAAACCTGAGGCCGTTGAATTATTAAAAGAGGAAGAAACGTTGAGTCTTGGCGTTAACTATGAAGATATTGGCGGCTTAGGTGAAGAAATTCGTAAAGTAAGGGAGATGGTAGAGCTGCCGTTACAGCACCCCGAAATTTTTGAGAAGCTCGGTATCGAACCGCCGAAAGGGGTTTTGTTGCATGGCCCTCCTGGAACTGGAAAAACATTGTTAGCGAAAGCTGTTGCGTCAGAGACAAATTCACACTTCATTTTAATTAATGGTCCGGAAGTGATGAGTAAATTCTACGGTGAATCAGAAGCAAATCTGCGTAAGACGTTTGAAGAAGCAGAACAGAATGCTCCTTCGATCATTTTTTTTGATGAAATTGATGCGATTGCGACGAAGCGGGAAGAGACGAAAGGTGATGTGGAAAAGCGTGTTGTTGCGCAACTTTTGGGTTTGATGGATGGTTTGAAGAGCCGCGGCAAGGTTATTGTGATTGCGGCCACAAATATGCCTAATTCTTTGGATTTGGCATTGCGAAGGCCAGGAAGATTTGATAGGGAGATAGAATTGGGAGTTCCGGGCAAAGAAGGGAGATTAGAAATTTTAAAAATTCATACTCGAAATATGCCTATTGAAGGAACGCTCTATCCAGATATTGTAGCTCTTATTCTTTTAGATGTGTTGGATAAAGAAATTAAAAAACTTAGCCGTGATATTGAGCAGAAACAAGATAAACTCATTCAGTTACAATCGAGAAAAGAAAAAGATGATCAAAAAGCATGGTCTGAAATGCTTGAGCTCGTAAAAGGGTTAAGTACAAAAATTGAGGTTCTAAAAAAAGAAATTGAAATTTTAAGTTCTATGAAAATAGATCTTTTCAAAGAAAAACAAAAGCTGACTAAATTAGTTGATGAATTCATCAAGTGGGAAGAAACGAAGAAGAAACATAAAATGACTGATCCCCAACATCAAATAATAGAGAATAAACAAAGTGATTACTTAAAGGAACTTCAAAAGTTTAATTTAAATGGTTTAATCAATGAAAACGCTCGAACGAAAGGGGTAGAACGTGATCTTTCTGAGATTGCACGCGTCACTCATGGATTTGTAGGTGCGGACTTAAATTCATTAGCAAAAGAATCAGCCATGATTGTACTAAGAAAAATTCTTCCAGATTTAAAAGTTGGAGGACTGAAAGAAGATCAGCCCATCCCACCTGAAATATTGGAGAAATTAAAAGTGGAACTGAAAGATTTTATTGATGCTTTGAGAGTCGTTCGTCCTTCAGCGATGCGGGAAGTCTTAGTTGAAACTCCTGATGTGACCTGGAATGATGTTGGTGGCCTTGATGATGTGAAAGAGAAATTAAAAGAAGCAGTGGAATGGCCTTTGACTCGGCCGGAAGCGTTCAAGAGAATGGGAATACGTCCACCGCGAGGAATTTTGTTATATGGTCCACCGGGAACGGGTAAAACGTTATTGGCGAAGGCAGTGGCGAAAGAAAGTGAAGCGAATTTTATTTTAGTAAATGGTCCTTCTTTATTGAGTAAGTGGGTTGGCGAGTCTGAAAAGGCAGTGCGGGAAATATTTAGAAAAGCCCGTCAGACTGCTCCGACAATTTTGTTTTTTGATGAAATTGATGCGCTCGTTCCACGTCGTAATTCTGAAGGAGATTCTAGAGTTGGAGAACGGGTTGTGAATCAGTTACTGACGGAAATGGATGGTTTAGAAAGTTTGAATGATGTTTTAGTCATCGGGGCAACGAATAGACCAGATATGGTCGATCCTGCTATTTTACGTCAAGGGCGTTTTGATCGTATTATTTACATCCCTGTTCCTGAAGAACAAAGCAGAGCGAAGATTTTTGAAGTTCATTTGAAGAAAATGCCTCTGGCGAATGATGTTGATGTACAGGAACTAGCGAAGAAAACAAAAGGCTATGTTGGTGCGGATGTTGAAGGTGTTTGTCGTGAAGCGGGCATGCTTGCGCTGCGTGAGGATCCGAAAGCGAAAACCGTGGCGATGAAGCATTTCAAGAAAGCACTTGACGTAGTCCATCCATCTGTGGATAAAGATGTCGAGGATGCGTATCAGGATTTAGAGAATTACTTCAGTTCTGCGCGGGCGAGACAGGTTAAGAAAAAAGAAGATAAAGCGAGTTATGTCGGTTAAGGATGAAATCCCGGTGGAAATTCTCTCGTACCCCAGTTATCCATTGGTTGATGTCGTGAGTATACTTTCTGATGTGATGCCGGTGCGCTTTCGAGGAGACCGAGGTAAGGTATAATTTTTGAGTCGAGATTTGGATATTCTTCTGGTACACCGGTCGGGTCAACGATGAGAATTCTTTCTTCGTTCGTAAGTGCTCGATTAATTAAGAAAAAGTGCCAATGATGAAGACGTCGCGGTTCTGGTGGTTGGAAGTGATGAGGTAAATCTGTGGCTATGTATGCCTGCTGGGCTTGTAGTACGAGACTTGGAATTGCCCGGCAGTTTCTTGGTCGCCATTCACGTTCAGTGGCAAGATGGAATAGGTAGAGATATTCTCTCACGGCGTTCTTTTCTTTTATTGAGAGTCCTTCTTCGGTGATGAGAAAAGTGGCCATATACTTTTTCATTTTAACATTTTTTTATAAATTTATCAGAAGAAATTTAATTAAGTGAACTTCTATTCTTTTTGCTTCCGTTTAACAATAAATTGGGCTTTGTTGAAAAGTTCGAAAAAAATATAGCTAAGCACCGTCTTTAAACCGTTGTTCTAAGAC
>DUGB01000073.1 GCA_013331555.1 Candidatus Woesearchaeota archaeon | reverse complement strand
GTTATCGCGCACGAGACGCGTCGATAACCGCAGAGTTACTATTCTTATAATGCATATCCGCTGAGAGCGGTATTCAGAATCAAAAACCACCCAATCGGGTGGTTTTTGATTTCCTGTTTGCCAGTTGTACTAAAATACAATTATTTATGTTATACTTTTAACTGTTCAAGTATGACGAATTCCGCAAAAAAACTAGGCGATAATATAAGGAGAATCCGTCTTGCAAAAGAAATGACGCAAGGTGATTTATGCCGAAAACTAGGGGTTGATCGCGGCTACATGAGCAATGTGGAGAGCGGAAAGAAGAACCCCACACTTTCGACCATTGAGCGCATTGCCAAAGCGTTGGATGTTTCCATTGAGGGATTGATGAAATAAATTTTTTATGACGAAATTAAAAGATATTCCTATAATTGATAGACCTCGCGAGAGATTTCTCCAAAAAGGCGCAGATGCTTTATCTAAAAGCGATCTCTTGGCGATCGTTTTAGGTAGTGGAATAAAAGGAAAAAATGTTAAACAACTTTCCGAGCAAATCATCAGGAAATTTGGGAATAAGTTTCTTGCTCTGAATGTTGATGATCTTTTAGAGATACATGGAATAGGTAGAACAAAGGCACTCCAGATTGTTTCTGCGTTGGAACTTACAAAACGTTTTTATGATGAACTTAGTCCGAAAAACAATATAGTTTTGTCTGCTCAAGATGCTATATCACTAACTTCCGAAATTAAGGACAAGAAAAAAGAGCACCTTGTTTGCCTATATCTAAACGCTAGAAACGCCTTGCTCCAAAAAGAAGTGATATCTATTGGGACACTTGATAAAAGTATTGTCCACCCGCGAGAGATTTTTGGACCTGCTGTTGAGTTAAGAGCGGCAGGAATTATTTTAGTACACAATCATCCATCTGGAGATGTAACTCCGAGTAAACAAGATATAGATGTTGTTCAGACGCTTCTTGAAGCTGGAAAAATAATGGGGGTGAATGTTATTGATTTCATTATTGTAAGCGAAGATAACTCACACAGTTTCTTTTCAGATTTGCAAACTAGCGCTCAGAAAAAAGCTTTCTATGTTTCGGACGGTTCCCAAACATCTTTATTTGATCTTTTAGCGATAGATGAACCGAGCTATACGCCACTTGTAAGAAAGGTGCATAAAACCTATTTTTCACCACAAGAAAGAACTCGTTCTGGTCGTTTCCAACTTCAAAATAGACGGTATCTCGGGAATAAGTACAAACTACTCGGCTTTATAGAGGATATTGTCAGTGAAAAATGTAACGGCTTTGAAAGTTTCTGCGATATCTTTGCCGGTACTGGCGTGGTTGGCGGTAGATTCAATGAAAAAAATATAAAAATAATTAGCAACGATATTCTTGCGAGCAATTATTTTGCAATAAAAGCATTTTTAGGTACTTCAGATATAAATCTGAATTCTATTGAAGAAAAAATAGCATTACTGAATTCGCTTGAACCGAAAGAAGACAATTATTTTTCCACCCATTTCGGTAACACTTATTTTACTTTAGAAAATGCAAGAAAAATTGGTGCTATTAGAGAAAGAATTGAAACAATCACAAGCGATGAAAATGAAAAATCAATTTTGATCGCCTCGCTATTATATGCAGTCGATAAGGTCGCAAACACCGTCGGACACTATGATGCTTTCCGTAAAACATTGGATACCGTCCAGTCCGTGCGTTTATTAGTGCCAGAATTTTCACCTGAAGATAATCGAAATAATGAAATCTACCGAGAAGATGCAAATGAATTGATAAGAAAAATCAGTTTTGATGTTCTTTATATTGATCCTCCATATAATTCTCGCCAGTATTCAGATGCGTATCACTTGCTAGAAAATCTCGCAACTTGGGGCAAGCCTCCTGTTCATGGCATTGCAAAGAAAATGAATAGAGATCACTTGAAAAGCGAATATTGCTTAAAATCAGCACCGGAAGCATTTGCTGATTTGATAAGGAATGCAAAATGCAAACATATTCTTGTTTCGTATAATAATACTGGCGAATCCAAAGATGGAAGGTCAAATGCAAGAATAAATGACAATCAGATACTCAGCGCTCTAAAAAGTCGTGGAGATGTTGATATATTTGAGCGCGACTATAAAGCTTTTACTGCCGGAAAAAGTAATGGCGATGGACATACAGAAAGGGTGTTTTATTGTAATGTAAGAAAATAAAGATATGAAAAAACCTTGGTCAATTTCAACAACTGTTAGAAACCCCGAAAGATTAAGGGACTTTTTGGGTGTACTCAAAATTCTTGAGGGACAACCTTTTAATTCAGACAACCAGATCAAATATCAAATTCTTCTCATCCAGCATAAACTCTACAAGCCTACTGAACTTACAAGAGAGCAAGGGGGATACTACAAAGATATTGAAAGAGAAATGCCCTACACTGTGGCAGAACAAATTTTCAATACTCAACGATATCGAGATCCTGCGATGCGCGGTAGAAACTCTGTTGCACCTATGAATAAAATGGGTTTGTGCGTAGCAAAAAATTCAGCTGACGGAGTAAGAATTACAGCGCTCGGAGAATATTTTTTGTCCGAAGAATATGATCTTGGTAAACTTTTCTTTATTCATTTTCTAAAATGGCAACTGCCCAATCCTGCTAGTGATGGATTCTCCGAAAGAGATGGTTTTGCAATAAAACCCTTCATCGGAACATTGCATTTAATCAAAGAGGTTAATAAGCAATGGAAAGCTCTTGGGAACGATCCCGTTGGTATTACTAAAGAAGAGTTCGCGCTCTTTGCTCCTACACTTATTCATTACCAAAATATAGTTGCACAGGCAGAGAAATTGATTGGGTATCGGACAGAATTACGCTCACAAACTAACGAAGCCAATGAGCGTACTTTTAAGACAAGATTCCAGAAACAATTTGCACAAGAATTTTTGCAAACAAGGTCAACTAGCGAAGTGAATTCGTTGCTGAATAATCTTTGGGACTATGGAGACAATGCAATACGATATTTTAGATTGACTCGCTATATTTATATTCGAGGAGGCGGATTTAATATTGACCTTGAGCCGAGAAGAATGATTGAAATAGAAAGTATCTTGTCGTCTGATAATGCCTCTCCGTCTACTTTTGCAACGACTGATGATTACATTGACTATTTAGCCGACCTTAATCAACCTGTGTTGCCATGGGAGACAGATGTCGAGCTTAAAAACATCGTCAGAGTACTTGCAGAAGACATTAACCATTTTGTTGAGGACTTGAGATCAAAGCCAATAACGATTCCAGTTTTTGAATTTAGAAATGCTCCATCGTTAAATAAAAATGAGCTTAAGTTATACGCAGAAGAACTTCGGATATATCGTAGAAAGCTCCAAGAACTTGAAACACATTTTCAATCCCAGAATGTCGAGAAGATAAAGGAATATATAGAAGCATTGAGCAATATTCATCAGTCTGTGAATAAAAAGAGTATTGAATTAGAAAGGCTTACTACTCTTGCAATAAATGCGCTTAACGATGCTATTGAAATCAAGCCGAATTATCCCGTAGGAGATGACAATGAGCCAACATTTACGGCCCCTGCTGGCAAACCAGATATTGAATGTTTTTATGAAAGTTTTAATTCTGTGTGTGAAGTAACTATGCTGACTGATCGTGCTCAATGGTACAACGAGGGACAACCCGTTATGCGTCATGTGCGAGATTTTGAAGAGAGTTATCCTGAAAAAGGAGTTTACTGTCTCTTTGTCGCCCCTCGATTACATCAAGATACAATAGAAACATTTTGGGTAGCTATTAAACATGGGTATCGCGGTATCCACCAGAAAATTGTTCCACTATCCATAACACAACTCATTAAACTACTTGAAGTTTTGGTAAGCTTGAAAGAATCCGACAGAAGATTAAATCACGCAGAGTTATCCCGCCTCTATGAAGAAATAATTGCACTTACCAATAATGTCACTGATTCTCTTGAATGGATCGAGCAGATACCGGCGACTATAAATTCTTGGGGAGAGAGAATGCTTGCACGATAATCTTATGAAAAAAAACCAACTATATTTAGGAGATTGTGTAGAAATAATGACTAATCAGATTGAAAAAGAATCTGTTAATCTTATTTTTGCCGATCCACCATACAACTTGTCTGGAAATGGATTACATTGGAAAGGTAATAAGACTGGCGGAGATTGGTATATGGTCAATGAAGAATGGGACAGAATGTCTGCACCAGAATATTTACAATTCACGCGCAAATGGATTGGTGGTGCTTATCGAATTTTGAAAGATGGTGGTTCAATTTATATATCCTGCACTTATCACAATATCTCGGAAGTGATGATTGTTTTGAAACAACTTGATTTCAAAATAAACAACATTATTACTTGGCAAAAGACAAATGCGATGCCAAACATGACAAGGAGAGTATTTACACATTCTACAGAATTTGTTGTTTGGGCGGTTAAGGGTAAAAAATGGATTTTTAATTATGAAGATTTGAAAAAGATGAATCCAGATAAACAAAAAGATGGTTCTTTGAAACAAATGCGAGATGTTTGGCAATTACCTTTAGTTCAAGGAAAGGAAAGGATAAGAGGAAAGGATAATCGTGCTATTCACCCTACCCAAAAACCAGAAGAAATGCTCCGTAGAATTATTCTTGCTTCCTCAAACAAAGGAGATGTTGTTCTTGATCCGTTTTTGGGAAGTGGCACGACAACATTTGTTGCAAAAAAACTTGGTAGGCATTGGATTGGAATAGAAAAAGACAAGAAGTATTTTAAGGTCGCAGAAAATAGAATGAAATTATGAAAATATCTCCAAAAACAATAAAAATATTTCTAATTGATGGTGAGCCAGATGGTTTGCGGACTGTTGAGTTGAGTAATTGGGTTGGACAAGCTGTTGTGATTCCACGAAACAAATTGAAGGAAGCAAAAAACAGATCCGAATGCAATAAACCCGCTGTGTATTTTCTAATTGGCAAAGAAACAGAAGAAGCACTATTGCCAACAGTATATATAGGTGAAGCGGAAAACCTTTGGAACAGATTATTTAATCACGATAACAACAAAGATTTTTGGCAGGTAGCAATTGCTTTCGTGAGCAAGGATAATAATCTAACAAAAGCACATGTTAAATACCTAGAAAGCCGATGTCTATCTTTGGCAAATACAGCAAAGCGATATGAACTTCAAAATGGGGTTGTTTCGTCATTGCCGTCTTTGTCAGAAGCAGATGTTGCGGAAGTGGAGGAATTTTTAAATCATCTACAGCTACTGCTCTCTGCTCTTAGTTATCCAATTTTGCAGGAAATTATCTCAAAAGAACAAAAAGGTTCTTCGGACCCACTTTTTGTCTGTAAAGGCAAGGAGGCAAGTGCAACAGGACGCATGACAAATGATGGATTCGTCGTATACAAAGGATCAACCGCAACCGCCGACACGAGCAAGGCTGTAGCAGATCGGAATAAAAGATTGATTGAGAAACTTATTGCAACCGGATATGTAGAACAGAAGCAAGGCGGATTTTATATTTTTGTGAAAGATTACATATTTAATAGCCCGAGCGCCGCTTCGGACATTATTCTTGGTAATTCAACGAGTGGGTGGAAAATGTGGAAAACTGAAACAGGCAAAACACTAGAACAGGTCTATCGTTCATAATTTATATGAAATGGTCAAAAATTCTTGTAGGTGAATTTGGTAAAAGTGAAGATTTTGTAATCGGACAAGGTGGTTTTTCTGATCTTCAAGTTAATCCAACTGCGACAGGAAACTTTTTTTATTTTTACAATCAGAAAGATAGGCGACTAATCAAGCAATTTGTTCTGCTTAAAAAAGAGCGTGTAGATTATGTTTGTCAGGTCACTCTTATTAAAAAAGGAGATAAGTTTACCCCCCGACTATCGTTTTCAGTCAGAGACAGGAGTGGAAAAATTGCTGAAAGGGCAAGTACCGAAGAAGAAACTGCAAATTCTATAAAGGCGAGTATTGGACTCAATGATTGTTATGAGAATTTTTGGAAACTAATTGCATTCTTGCAATCGCTTAAGGATTTAGAAATACCGACAGAGAAATTTTCACTCGTATCACAAGAAGAGAGTGAGATTGTATCCGCGTTACGAGGACGCAACATAACAAGTATCATAAGTATCATAAAGCAACTCTCATCAATCCCAGGGGTCAGTTTGTCTCAAGATGACTTAAATATAATTATCAAGCGGAGAGAAATATTGGAAGAATTTAAAAATGCACTAGTGAGTCACGCGGATGATGAGAATTGGTGGCAAAGTTTCTTTGAGCAGAACAAATGGATTTTTGGTTACGGATTGAATTATCAGATTTTGAAACAAGAACAAGCACAGGCGCACTATGGTGGACAGAAAGTAGATGGGAAAGGGGGACAAAAAGGTGATTATTTAACATCTACGCTTGGAGATATAAACTTTACTGTGCTTGTTGAAATTAAAACTCCAAAAGCACCGCTACTTCAGGGTTCTTCAGAAATTAGAAATGGTGCATGGAGCTTGTCAAAAAATCTGACAGACGCTATCTCGCAAATTGAGGCAAATATATACACATGGGATAAGCAAGGATCGGAGCAGCCCGACAACAGGGATAAACTAGAGAAAGATAATGTTTTCACTGTCCAACCGAAAGGAATTGTTGTTATCGGGTCATTAAGCGAGCTTGTTTCTGAAAGAAGCAAGCGAGAAACCTTTCAGCGGTTCAGGAAATCAATACACGGAGTGGATATTATTACTTTTGACGAGTTATACAAACGAGCAAGTTTTATCGTCGAGAATAAAGAGTGAAAGGGGACCCCCTCATTTTCTCCTCTCGTTCTAAATTGTAATCACTTTGTTTTGAAGTTTTATCTGCCCCTTGAGACATCCTAAAAGTTCTCGTTTTTCGATATCTTTACCCTCTTGTAGGATGTATTTCGCGTAGTTCCGTATATCGATGTCTTCTATCTGTATTTTTCCCTTTGTTCCGAGTAGTATCAACTGAAACTTTTTGATTCGTTCGATCTCCGTTTTTAATTTTTCCTTTATCCCAATTTCATCTATATCAATTTTATCCATTAGTTCCTCGAATTGTTTAAGTAGGTCTATTTCATTAATATATCCGCATTTGCAATCTTTATCTCTAGCCTTCGTACAACCATAATAAACATGTCTATGGATATTACCATTTTTCTGTTTTTTAAATTTCTCATCTGCACAAATACCAGATCCGCAGAGACCGCAGGTCATTAGTTTAGTAAAGGCAAACTCTTTTCCCTCGGATCTTACGAATTGACTCTTGGTCTGTGTTTGAACAGCATCAAACAACTCTTTCGTGATAATTGGTTCATGTTTTCCAATATACCAATTACCACTTTTCTTTGGGTACTCAAAAGTTCCATAGTAGAAGTGGTTTTGCAGAATCATATAAATGTTACTTAGTGTGAGATTTTTGTTGCCGGTAACTGTTTTAAAATTGAGGTCAAATTTCAGCCAGTTATAGATTTTTCTACCACTCAATTTTTCGTACGCCACTTTTTCAAACATTTGTTTGATTACCGGTGCTCGGGCGGGATCAATAAGAGTTTCGCATTTTCTGTCCATCCTTTTTTCTTTCAAGTATCCTGTGGGTGCTGGTGCGGGCCATAAGCCCATCTCAACTCTTGTTTTCAATCCTCGTTTTACATTTATACTTTTGTTATCGTTCTCTAGCTTCGCTTGGCTACAAAGAATCATAAGTAAAAACTTTTCATTTGGTGAATTTCTAAACTGTTGGCCGTAGGTACGAATTTCTATGAGTGATTTTTGATCCATTAAGTCGACGACACTTCCCAAGTCTCCGGCATTTCTGCTTAGTCGGTCTGGTGCCCAAGTGAGAATGCCGTTATATCTTTCTCTCCGTATATCTTCGAGTAGTTCTTTAAAAACTGGTCGTTGCCCAGAATCCTTAGCCGAGTGCGCCTCTCTTCGTATGTCGATGATCTCTAAGCCGTCTCGCTCCGCAATCGCTAGCATTTCTTTTACCTGAGAATCTATTGAAAGAGCTTGCTTCTCGTCTTGCTCGGTTGATTTACGGGCATATAAACAATACTTTACTTTTGTTACTGGTATCACTACCTCCTTGCCGATTAAGGCTGTTGTATATGTTTCCATACGACCATTAATGACAGAGAACAAGTCATTTGCTAAGGCTGAATTGTTGGCAACATGTAGACAACTTTCCTTAGCAAAACAAGTGAACTGCGATAGGGTTTAAGGCAGTAGCAAAATTTGCTATAATTCATTTACAACTGAATAAGTCGTCGGCCTAACCCCTTTGGAATTCCCAGAGGATATGGTCGCAAATCCGTCCAAAGTAAAGAACTCCTAATCAGAGCTACTTTGGACGGTCATATCTCGAAAGGGGTATGGGTACACCTCACGGGGTGTGTCGGCCTGGTTAGGAGCTTTTTGCTACCTGCCAAGTCTCGTTATTAGAAAATCCGTCCAAAGATAATGAGCAATTTACAAACCCTATTCGGGGAAGAATTTAGATATTTAATCCAAGAACGAATTAAAAACTTTTGGGGTTATGGAAACCTCAACGGCGATGTGTGGTTCGTCGGAATGGAAGAGGGGCACAACCAAGATAACGAGGTCCTTCTAGAAAGATTTAAGGCAACCGCTAACGCAGAGGTTTTTGATATCTATGAAGACCTGCGCGTTGATCTAGGTCATGTGTACTGGTTTGAAGATGGTGCGCCAACACAATCGACATACCGCAAACTTATTTACCTCCTCCTCTATCTTCAAAATAAAACTGAACCGGCTTTAGAAGAAATACGAGAATTTCAAATTAAACAGTTTGGCAGGAAGACCTCAAATCACGCCGCACTTGAACTTATGCCGTTACCTGCAAAGTCCACGAGGAAAAAAGATTGGCTGTACGCAGAAGCGGATATCGATGGATTGCGTACTCGTAAAGAGTATCTTGCGACATACAAGCCCACGCGAGTACAACGGTTACGAGAGATGATAGGAAAGCATAAACCAAAAGTAGTTATTTTTTATTCCCGTGTGTATTTGCCCGACTGGCAGGAAGCGATACCCGTACCATTGAAAGAAGTTGTATCAAGGAAACTGCACATAGCGAAAGACCACGACACCTTGTATGCTGTAGTCCCTCACTCAACCGCTTTTGGAGTTTCTAATGCCGACTGGAAAGAAATTGCTGATACCATACTTAACTATCCTTAGGCGTATCTCTCTTTACGCTTCTATACAATCTTCATTCGGAAGCGTCTTGGGTACCACTTGATTTGACTTCTCGGCTTTTTTCTTCGGCTTTGCTACCGTGATTTTTATTTCAGTCACACGGTTATCCTCTCGGATACTTTCCCAAAAATCTTTGGGTCGCGGACGAGCGTAATTCTTCTTGTTGTTGTCGAGCCAATACTGAATCGCGCGCAAATTACCGGAGTTAATGTGTCCGATCAGCTTACTCTCCGCGAGGTCATTTACCGATTCAGTGCCGGTAATAATTGCATCATCCAATCGTTCCTTGAACTTTAGATCTTCCTTACACCACCGATAGACCGTGTTTCTCGATAGTCCGATTTTTTCGCAGGCGAGCGATACATTCGGGATACTCTTGATCTGTTCAAGAAACGGAGTTTCCTTATAGCGTTTCATTGCCTCTCACGATCCTCGCCTTGGTTCCTGTGAGTGCTTCATATCTGCGAATAGTGAGGTCGCAGAACACAGGCTCTATCTCGACCGCATAGACTCGGCGCTTTAGTTTTTCACCTGCTATAAGGGTACTGCCCGATCCTGAGAAGCTGTCGAGAATGATTTCGTTCATTTTCGTACAGCGACGAATCGCTTTCTCGTACACCTCGGGAGGCTTCATGGTTGAATGTTCGTATTGGTTGCCTGCGAGTCGCTTGGTTGCCCAAATATCGATATGGTCGAGGGCTTCTTGGAGTAGGTTATTGCCCGTGGTCATCTCAGGATTCATCACCTCATTAAGGTTGTTTACTCCTTTGACGATGTAGGGCTTTCCGCGAACGCCATAAGTGCATGGCTCATAGCACTTATTGAAGGCAACGCCGGGTGTAGGATTTTGTGAATTTTTCAGCCATATAGCGACACGCTTGTTGGTAATGCCGAGATCACGGTATAAGGTTTGAATGAGCCAGATATAAGTTTGGTCCGACCAATAGAAGACATGAGCATCTCCTTTGGTGACTGCGAGTGCCGCTTCCATGCTTTTCTTGAGAAACTCTTTATACTCGGCGTCCGGCTTATTGTCATTGACAGTACCGCCGTACTGCTGTTTTCCACCGATACCGCCGTTGTAATCGACCGAAATATTGTAGATCGGATCACTGATGATCATGGATGCTCGCTCTTCGCCGAAAAGTTTCTGAAGCGTTTCCGGTCTGAGGGAGTCGCCACAGATTAGCTTGTTCGACCCCAACAGGATAATGTCGCCGAACTTCGTCGTTGGCTCCTTGATTTTTTTGAGTTCTTCCTCGACATCGAATGTGTCCTTCGCGAGCTTCTTGTTCCAGATGTCATCGAGTACTTTTTGATCGAAGCCGAGGTCTATCAAAAGAGAAACATCAAAGTTTTTCAAAAGATCTAGGTCCCAATCGGCATGAATCGCATTACTTCCGATGAGGTAGCCCTCGGCCTCCTCATCGGTGAGCTTGCGGTTCGGAACGCGCACATCAATCGCTTCACCGCCTCTGCCGAGTGCTTGGAGGACTTTGATGCGCTGATGTCCGGCGAGAATCGTTCCGTCGAGGTCGATTGCCGGGATCTCGACGAGATTAAAGGCCTCGAGACTGCGCTTCAGAATCTCCATCTGTTCCTTGGAGATTTTGCGAGGGCTCTTTTTATGAGGGAGTAATGTATCGACCTTACGGTTTTCGGTTTTCCACTGTAGTTGCTGTTGCATAGTGTATGAGTGTTACTTATTAAACAAAAAGCCCACGCTTCTCCCTATACGAGATACGCAAGCCTTTATTTAAAAAGTCACCCGTGCTTCTGCCATCTCCCCACCTTTAAATACGAAGGG
>DUGB01000030.1 GCA_013331555.1 Candidatus Woesearchaeota archaeon | reverse complement strand
AAAGGAGAATAACCATTGAGGATCTTCTGAAAAGTTATAGTGATGGGCTCACTATTCAAGACATAATGGACAAGACTGGGCTGGCTAGGCATACCGTGCTGGCGAGACTGCATCGATTGATTGGAGAGGGGAAAGTCCGAGTGCGCCAGATTAATATGGCCAAGTTGCATTTCTGGAGCGAGCTGCCCCAACCTACATCACCAGTTTCTTCAAAAGAATCTAATGAAGAAATTAAAGAGAATATTGTCGTAACACCCCTAAAAGAAGAGCATATTGAGAAAGTTTCTAATCTCAAAAAGAAAGCTCCTGCTGCTCCCATAGTTGATATGAACGCAATTAAAGAGCAGATCGAACAGGAATTAAAAACAGGAGATTTGTCTAAGTCACAGGCAGAGATCAAGAAACAACGTGCCCCTCTGATTCATGTTATCAAAGAAGAAAAGCACCAGAAAGAAGTGCGTGCGGACGAATTCATTAAAACCGGCATTCCTGGATTTGATGAGTTATTTGAGCATGGGATTCCTAGAGGAAATTCAGTAATTATTGCTGGTGGGGCTGGTTCTGGAAAAACTATTTTTTGTCTTCAAACTTTATTCAAGCATGCCAGTGAGGGTGAAAAATGTTTGTATATGAGTTTTGAGGAATCGGAAGAGCGGCTTATGCACCACATGGAAGATTTTGGCTGGGATCCTCATCCATTGATAAAGAAAGGCAATTTATTGATTAAAAGGTTTAATCCATTTGACATTACTCGCAGTGTGGATGCACTGTTGATGAAAGCGAAAGGGGAACTACTCATAGATGTCGAGCCGATTATTTTTCCGGAAGGGTTCATACCAGATATTATTGTCTTAGATTCTTTAACTGCCATCGCTTCTGCGTTTACGGGAAAAGAAGATAGCTATAGAATTTATATTGAACAGTTATTTCGCTTCTTTGAACAAGTTAAGGCAACTTCTCTGCTTATTACGGAGACGGAACAAGTGCCCAAGATGTTTAGCAGTACCGGAGTGGAAGAGTTCTTAGCTGATGGGGTGATTGTATTGTATGCCATCAAAAGGGGCAATATCAGAGAGAATGCGATTGAAGTATTGAAAATGCGCGGAGAAAAGCACCAGAAGAAAATCGTCGCTTTGCAAATTAGCGATGCTGGTATTACAGTCTATCCTGAGCAGGAAGTGTTTGGTGGAGTGGGGGAATGAAGAGAATACAAAGAAGATAGTACCTAGAAGCTTTTAATGTGGGATTTCTCTTAAAACTCATTTTTTTAACCCTGCTAAAATTAGAAAAATTTATATATTAGCAGGGTTATGTCTTTGATATGTATATCCCTCGCGACTTAGAAAAAGAAATCCGAAAATACCTCTCTGCCAGAGAAATTATCGCTATTGTCGGAGCACGACAGTGTGGGAAGACTACTCTTATTCTTAATTTGCTTAAGCAATTAGAAAATAAAAAGAGTATTAAGGCCATTAGCTTTGATGATATTAAAACACTTTCTCTCTTTGAAAATGATATGGATTCTTTTTGCCAATTATATGTTAAAGATTATGATCTCCTTTTTATTGACGAAGTACAGTATGCTAAAGAGAGCGGAAAGAAACTTAAGTATATTTACGACAATTTTTCTATTAAGATGATAATCTCCGGTTCTTCTTCATCAGAGCTGTCAGTCCAAAGTTTAAAGTATTTGGTGGGCAGAATTTTTATCTTCACTCTATATCCTTTCTCGTTTAAAGAGTTTCTCTTGGCACAAAATCCCCGCTTAGTTCCACTGTATGAGAAAGCGAAATATGGTGCAGAAATTACTGTTGAGCTTAATCATCAATTGCAGGAATTTATCCTGTTTGGCGGATATCCTCGGGTTGTACTGGCAAAAAACCATGAAGAAAAAATAACTGTTCTTAAAAACATAGTCAATACCTATCTTTTACGAGAGATTAGGGAGGTTCTAGGTTTAAAAGAAGACTTTAAACTGTTGAAACTAATTAAATCACTCTCCTTACAAATTGGAAATTTGGTCAATTATAATGAATTATCCTCTCTCAGCGAATTATCATACTCAGATGTTAAAAGTTACCTTAATATTCTAGAAAAGACATTCATTTGTTCATTAATGCTTCCATTTCAAAGCAATAAGAGAACAGAATTAGTCAAAAACCCCAAAGTTTATTTTTACGATCTCGGGTTTAGAAATATAATTATAGACAATTTTTCTGTAGAAAGAGCTGATCTTGGCGGGATGCATGAAAATTTTATCTTTTCAGAATTAGTAAAAAACAATTTTATTCCGAAATATTGGAGAACTAAATCCAAAGCCGAAGTGGATTTTATATTAGAAAAAGGGAAAGACGTAATTCCTATTGAAGTAAAAGTTAATCTTTCCGCAACGAATATTACCCGTTCGTTTCAGAGTTTTTTAGAAAAGTACCATCCTTCGATGGGGTTTATTACATCTTCTTGTTTCGAAGACCAATTGAAAGTTTCTCCCGGCAAAGTTCATTTCATTCCACATGTGAAACTTATTTCCTATTTGAATGCTTACATTAAATAACCAGAAAGCCCTCAGCTTTAGCTGAGGGATGTGCACAGTAAAGCGACGACTTTACTGGCACGCCAATGAAATCGACGTTTCATTTCTTGTTCCCGCACTTTCATGACTTTTTGCTCTTAACTTCATTTTTTTTTGTTTCGTCGTATACCAACGGACACAAATTCTCGTATATATTAGTTGTGTCCGTTGTATACACAAAGGGCATGGATCAGTTTGAAAATTAATGCTCTTTGGTATACTTTGCCAATTCTTTCAGAGAAGTTCTCACTGCTTCTTTTACGAATTCGCTTTTTGACTTATAGCCTAAATTTGACTTTTCTATAGTCTTTCCAATCTCTATTATTATCTCTTCTGGCAATTATTGCACTAAGTGCCATCTCTCCCCTGATTACTAAAAATGTTATTAAAAGAAAGCGGCAACAAAAGTTAACAGCACTGAAAGAAGAATTGGTAAAAACCCAAGAACTAATCAAACAGCTGCAGAAAACCTGTTTCATTGACAAAAAAATAACCACCGATTCTTATAAGACGAAAGTAGCTAAATATGAAGAGAAAATAGCGGAAATTAAGTATACTATTCCGGTGATTGAAACACAGCTGAAAGGAAAAAAAGAGTTGCCAACAACACCAACCCCAAAAGGAGTTATAGAGGTGAAGAGATGATCGCACAAGAACATATTCAACTGATTAGAGCAAAAAATGCTATTTTTACTTTGATAATTGCTTTTATCACATCTTTATTTATCTTCTTTGGTAATCTACTCTTCTCGCCATCTATTTCTTTCATTGTTTCTTTAGTTTTGATAGTAGCAGGAATGAATACTTGTGTTTACTTGATTAAGAAAACAGGTATTGCTGCTTTATTTTATGTTCTGACCGCCATTTTTACTTTCTGGATTAATGATATTAGTGTAGGAGGAGGAAATAAAATTCTTACCTTCTTTTTAGCTGGCCTGGTGTTTGAGATTATCTTTCTTTTCCTTAAAGTGAAAGTTCATAACATCCCCCTAGATATGATTATCGGGACCAGCATCTCTACTGCTAGCATGGTCATTATTACAGCTTTTGTTCTGTCTAAAGACTTAGCCTGGAGTTTTCCTCTGGGATTGCTTAATTTGGTGCTGTTAGCCTTTGCAGTAGGACTGATTGCTTCTACAGTAACATTTTTGATTTGGCATAATGTAGAACATACCAAGACCA
Organism: Candidatus Woesearchaeota archaeon; assembly: GCA_013331555.1. GTDB lineage: Archaea > Nanobdellota > Nanobdellia > Woesearchaeales > GW2011-AR9 > UBA10204 > UBA10204 sp10204u. The sequence goes on along the minus strand of DUGB01000030.1, from coordinate 1,118 downwards.
TCATTTGGTTGGAATCTTGGTTGATGAGCTTAGGAATGTGAGAGAACGAACAATCTTTCTTGCTTTCCCTCAGTTTTCACCTCTACTCTTAGCGTAACCCAATCAACTCTTTCTCTTTCTTCACTGGATCTTTCGCTCCACAAACTGCATGGCTGACTAGAACTCCCGCCATACCAAGACGTAATGCCTCCTGAACATCATGTCGAGAATGAATTCCTGCTCCACAAAGAACTTGTGTCGCAGAATGAGATTTTTTTTTCACTAACTGAACCACAGTTCGAAGTTTTTGAGATTCAACCTCAATCACAGAACGTTTTCCGCCAATTAATTCCGGCGGTTCATAAGCAATATACGATGGACGTAATCTGGCAATTCTTTGCGCTTCCGCAGATGTCGAAGCACACACAACCGTCACTAACCTTGCTTTCGTACAAAGACGTACAGTTTCAGCAAGCACAGGCAATGAGATTCGTCGTTCACTATGGTTCAAAATCACACCTCTAACCCCGCCTTGCTCTAATTCTAACACCGAAATATGACCAGTAAACGGTCCTTCCATAATCGGATCAACATGCTGGGCAAAAAGAGATATTCCTTTCAATGGAGATACCTTTCCCAGCAAGAGCATTGAAGGAGCCGCTGCAATAGTCCAAGAAGAACGTATTGTTGCCAATCCTCTTAAAAATCGTACTCCTTTTTCACCTAACATTGCTGAATAGAGCTTAAAATTAACCAACAACAGTGGTTTCATTCTTCCTTCTTCACCTTATATTCAGCAGAAATAACATTACTATTATTTTTTGGTACATTCCTCTGTTTCGCAATTTTGCGCCAAAAGTAGCTTCCCACAGCAACAATAATCATGATCGGAATAAGGAGCAGAACAACATTAAAGAGAACAACCAGGACAACTAAGAAAACAACCAAAAATCCTAATAGAAAAAGCAATGTCAGCAACCCTCTTCCTTTCAACATCATCTACTATGAAAAATAAAAGAAGTATATAAAGTTGTTCTCAGTATTGACCCAAAAGATGATTCATTCGATCTGTTGCTGGAGGAGTTAAAGCACGAAGAATTGCATTGGCATTATCAATATGAAATAAGGGGTTGCGACCC
>DUGB01000133.1 GCA_013331555.1 Candidatus Woesearchaeota archaeon | reverse complement strand
AGTCTTTTCGGGTTCTTTATTGTCTGCCCAACGTGAGTGCAGAAATCTTTGATGAGATTTTCAAAAATGGCAAAGTTTGCAGTTAGAGGATGTATTTCTAAAGCCCCTCCTTTGGAGGGGTTTGGGGAGGTCTCTGCAATGGATATTTTAGTAACAAATTGTCCATCCCGGTAAAGATGAAAATCTAAGTAGTCTGTAAAAATTAAATTATTAAGTGAAGCTTTGTAGCGGTCGAACTGTTCTTTATTGCCCGCTTTCTTTGCGCCCTCAAGGTCTTTGTCTCCGATGTCTTTGGCTTCAATAAAACCAACGGGAATATCTTTCTTGGTGAGAATATAATCTGGAGCGCCGCAAGATTGTCTCTTCGGCTCATTGGTTGCGCTGATTTCCGGGGCAAGACTTTCAATCAGTTGTTGCAAGTCGCCGCGAAACGAATGCTCTGTTGCATTGCCAAGTTTATAACGTTTGCTTATGCTCTCAAGATATTGTTCTACTGTCATTACACTCCCGATTAAATTCGTGTTGTAAAGATAAGAGATTGAACGTATTAATTAAAAAAGAATGAAGAAAAAAGCAGAACGATGGATTGAGTATTCATTAGCTCATCACGGTCTTTCATCCTATAGGGTAATAGTGGATAATAAAGTTATATTTGCGCAAATGGATATTGGCTTTATATTTTTTAATGTCGAAGTAGCGTAAAGGAACCATCTGATGAACCTTTTAATTTGTTACACAAGAATATTTTCATCTTATCTATTGAAATTTTCTACCTTCGGATGGAGGATAAAATGAAAACATATTTTACCACACCATCGCAAAGTTCAACTAAAGCTACCTTTAAAATTGTGACCATCTACTTTATCATCAGCATTTTATGGATTTTTTTTTCGGATACCCTCGTCAGCAGTTTGGAACTCTCTCTTTCTACTCAAACAACAGTTTCAATTATTAAAGGATGGGGTTTCGTAATTGTTACTTCCATGCTTCTTTATTATTTGATTAGGAAAAGTACCGGTCATATCATCGATGAACATAATATGTTTACCAAAATTGTGGAAACGGTTCCTGTAGGAATAACATTTGTAAGTAAAGAAGGACGGATTACCTTCGCTAACAAGAATGCAGAGAAAATATTGGGGTTAAAAAAAGAACAAATAACTTCAAGAACTTATAACGCTACGGAATGGAAAATCACTTCTCTTGACGGCTCTCCTTTTCCGGATGAACAGCTTCCTTTTTCTATAGTTCAGCGGACGGGGAATGCTGTGAATAATATTGAACACGCGCTCGAATATGTTTCTGGAAGGCGTACGCTGCTTTCTATTAATGCCGCTCCCATTAAAGATAGGAACAATAATTTTGACGGGATGATTTCGGTTATTGATGACATCACTGATCGCAAACAAGCTGAGGATGAAATACTCAAATTAAACCGTGTTTATGCAGTTATCAGCCAAATTAATCAAGCTATTGTGCATATAAGGGAAAGAGATAAACTTTTAAGCGAAGCTTGCCGTGTTGCAATTGAGTTTGGAAAATTCCAATTGGCATGGATTGGATTAGTAGATGAAGAAACTCAACTTGTTAATCCGGTAATTTTTGCGGGAATAGAGGATGGATATCTTTCAAAAATAAAAAAGATTTCCATCAGCGAAGTCGCCGAAGGACGTGGTCCTACCGGAACAGCAATAAGGGAAGGAAGACATTTTGTATGCGATGATATTGAAAATGATCCCCGTATGGTGCCATGGAAAGATGAAGCGCTAAAACGAGGCTATCGTTCTTCTATTGCATTGCCAATAAAACTCTTTGGTAAAGTAACCGGTGCATTTAGTTTCTATTCTTCTGCTCCTCATTTCTTTGACCAGAAAGAAATTGTTTTGCTTGATGAAGTAGCCAGTGATATAAGTTTTGCACTCGAAGCAATTGAAGTAGGAGAAAAACGAAAAGAAACAGAGCAAACACTGTTAGATAGCGAAAAGAGATATCGCGAATTGTTTATGAATCACCCCCACCCAATGTGGATTTACGAGGTTGACTCATTAAAAATTATAGAAGTTAATGAATCAGCAATAAAAAATTATGGCTATACAAAAGATGAGTTTACGTCTTTAACCTTAAAAGACATTAGACCCGAAGAAGATGTACCCTTACTGTTAAATAATGTGAAAACGCATAACGAATCAATTCAGAGAGATAGAACATTCAGACACAAAAAAAAGGATGGAACAATCACTCGCGTAGAAATAAGCTCTCATAATCTCCCATCCATAAAAGATACTAATTACCGGATTGTAATGGCTATTGATATAACTGAACAATATAAAGCCGAAGAAGCATTACATGAAAGTGAAGAACGTTTCCGAACCGCCTTCCAACATTCAGCAAGTGGAATGTGTCTAACAGCCATGCAAGGAAACTTTCTGCAAGTAAACAAAGCATTATGTCAAATGCTCGGTTATTCTTCTGAGGAACTCCTCAATACAACTTTTGCACAAATAACGCACCCTGATGATTTATCTCTTAGTTATAACTTTGTTGATAGTGCAATAGGTGAAAAAGGAAAGACACTTCACTTCGAGAAAAGATATCTGAAGAAAAATGGCGATGTAATTTGGACTGAAGTCTCTTCATCACTTTTAAGTGATGCTAAAAAAAAGCCCCTCTATTTTATAACACAAATTATAGATATCACTGAGCGCAAGCGGGCAGAGAAAGAGCGGCAGAAGTTTGTCATGCTGGCCGACAGCAGCAGCGAATTTATTGGCATGTGCGACCTCGACTTCAAACCGCTCTACGTAAACCCCGCGGGCGTGCGCATGGTCGGGCTGACCGATATGGAAGCCGCCTGTCGGGTCAAGGTGCAGGACTACTTCTTCCCGGAGGACCAGCGGTTTATAACGGAGGAATTCTTCCCGCGCGTATTGCACAAGGGGCACGGCGACGTGGAGATCCGCTTGCGTCACTTTCAGACAGGCAAGGCTATTTGGATGTTCTACTACCTCTTCAGCGTCCGCGAAGCCGACGGCACGGCCATCGGCTGGGCAACCGTCAGTCGCGACATCACCGAACGCAAGCGAGCTGAAGAAGAAATTAAAAAATCTCACGAAGAATTGCGCGCTTTATCAGCTCACTTGCAGAATGTTCGCGAAGATGAACGTAAGAACCTTGCGAGAGAAATGCACGATGAAGTTGGGCAGATACTTACCTCCATCAAAATGAATTTATCTTTAATAAAAAGACAAGTAGAGGATAATGAAAAGAAGCTTCAAACAAAAGAATTAGACGAAGAAATAAAATCCATGTCAAAAATGGTAGATCATGCAGTGGTTCGTGTTAGAAAAATGATAACGGAGCTGAGACCTGAACTTTTAGATAAATTAGGACTAATACCTGCACTTGAGTGGTACACAGAAGAATATGCAAAAGAGACAAAAATAAAATGTTCATTCAAAGGTGATTTTGAAGAATTGTCACTTGATCATACTATTGAGTTGACAATATTTCGAATAGTCCAGGAGGCGTTAACAAATGTTGCGAGGCATTCAACAGCATCGAATGTAATTGTAAGTATTAAAAAGAGTGAAAATGAAATAGTTGTTGAGATAGTTGATAATGGTATCGGTATCTCAGAAGAAAGATTGTTGGGAGACAAATCTTTCGGTTTGCTGGGAATGCGTGAGCGTGCAAATCTTGTTGGTGGTAAAATTGAAATATCTGGAATCGCTGGTAAGGGAACTACGGTGAAATTAGTTATCAGTGTTTAGAAAAATTATTTGCTCACTGCCAGCTGCTGCTTTTGAGAAAAAGTATTGTATATTCCTACAAATATTTATTTGGTTTTACAATGATTAACATCTTTATAGCTGACGATCATACTTTGATTCGCGAAGGTATAAAAAAACTTCTTGCCCAAGAAATAGATATTAAACTTGTAGGTGAAACTTCAAATCCATTTGAGGTTGTAGATCAAATTGTTAAAAGTAAGTGTGATATTTTAATTCTTGATTTATCTATGCCGGGCAAAA
>DUGB01000090.1 GCA_013331555.1 Candidatus Woesearchaeota archaeon | reverse complement strand
TTCAAATCCAGTCACTTCGTGACTCGATCTATGCACCCCCAGAGAATTATTGATAAAATGCCGTAAAGCATTAAGATTTAAAGCAAGGCTTTCACGGTTCATAATGGATTATAAATAACAAAAGTTTAAAGGTTTTCCTTACCACTTTTAAAAGGTACTTCTTATTCGGAGATACTGAATACATAAATAGTTAGATTAAGTTATCACTTCCTCACTATGGCTGTTGAAAAGAATCTGAAAGATTAAGTTGAAGCAATGTTGGGATGGGCGATAGAAGTTGCTGCTGATCTCAAAAAGCCAAATAAAGCAGGTACAGCATATTCTTTAGAAAGGCTTCGCAACATTGACCTCCAGGGAAGGAAATTAGAATATCGCGGCAGTGGTCTTAAGAGACTCCCTCAAGTTATGCCGGATGTGCAGGAATTAGAATTAGAAATCACTTCCGCTCGAGCTGCTGCTGAAACCGTATCATCAAAATTAAGACAATTAAAAGATAAATCGTCAGCCGCTGAACGGCAAGCGTTGATTGACGCAGTAATTCCAAATGTTGCGTCGATGGTCGAACAGCTTAAACTGGCTAGTGTGATTGTTGAACAAGAACCATGGATCAACCCTTTAGTGTTGCGGGAGAAAATCAAGAAAGCAGAACGTGACAGAACGAGGTATTTTGCTGAACGGGGTGTGAAAGCAAAAGCAACATCCATCGCTTATCGGAAACTCATCGAACAACTAATCGCCGGTAAAGATTACTTTAAAGAACTTACTCTTAAGCAACGTCAGGATTTTTGGAGAGAGATAAGATTATTTGGTTTAACGAAATGGGTTCGTCCCAATTTAAGAATCATGGAACTTCCTCTTTATTGTGACACTTTAATTCAAAATATAGATCCAGTAGATAAAAGTGGTTCTCTCGGAGGAACGCTTATTGATTATTCTCGTTACACTCCCTCTGTTAAGATTTTTATTGATCTTCATAATGAAAATCTTGAATCAATAGATTTCACCTCTGAACTCATTGATGGAGTAAAGTTTAATGCTGCTCAAATGCAGAAATCTGTTTTCTTAAGCACATTACTATATCGAAGTTCTCTTTTTCAAGCAAGGCTGCAAGGAGCTTCTTTTAAGGGCGGAACGCTCATCTCCAATTGCAATTTTGGATCAGCAATTCTCTCCAATTCATTTTTCGACAACACTACTATTTGCCAATCTAATTTTGATTATGTTCGCGTTGGATCTTCAACATTTAATCAGTGCAGAATCTACCACGTTTCTTTTGTTGGTTTACAAGCGGTGAGGAGTATATTTAATGAACTAAGACTATTTCATTTTGATCAAGTAGACTTTTCCGGCGCTGACTTCTCAAACGCAACATTCAATAAATGTCAATTTGGTGATTCCAAATTTGTTAAAGCAAATTTCACTGGAGCGGCTATTACTGATTCATCTTTTAGTGTTCCCAAAGGACAATTAGACCGGTTTGATTTTGGTTGCGATTTAAACAAAGCAATATTCAAAAAAGCAATTCTTCAGAATGTTGATTTACTCCGAGCAGTGAATCTTGACAAAGCTGACTTGCGCGGAGCAAAGTACGATTATAATACCAAATGGCCCGTCGGTTTTGACCCAGCTAAAGCAGGAGTAATTCTCATCTAGTTTTTCCTCGAAATCTTTATATCTCCACACCAACGTCAATATCACATGGCCAAAATCTCCACCGGAGCAGAATTCCTCAACACTTTTCTTGACGGCGGTTATGATTACGATATTATTACCACCATCTATGGCCCTTCTGGTTCCGGCAAAACCAACCTTTGCCTTATCGCTGCCGTCACTATGGCTCGGAGCGGGAAAAAAGTCATTTTCATTGACACAGAAGGCGGCATTGCCGTTGAACGCATTAAGCAGTTAGCGTTCGATTACGAGCAAATTCTTCCTCGGTTGTTATTTTGGAATCCACTCACATTTACCGAACAGAAAGAAATTTTAGACAATCTTCGCCAGCATATTAATGATCATATTGGATTAATAATTGTTGACTCCATTTCTATGCTCTATCGTTTGGAGCTTGGCCGCAGTGAGGAAGTCTATGAGGTCAATTCTGCTCTTGGACGTCAAATGGCCTGTTTGGTAGAAATCGCCCGGCGTCATAAAATTCCGGTTTTGATTACCAACCAAGTGTATGCTGATTTTGAAGATAAAACAAAAGTTAAAATGGTTGGTGGCGATTTATTAAAGTACGGCTCAAAGTGCCTGATTGAACTGCAGCGCGTTGATGGTGGAAGAACAATATTTCTTCGTAAGCATCGTTCTTTATCGGAGAGCAAGCAAACTGCATTCTGCATAACCGAAACCGGAATTGAACTTTCTTCACAATCAAAAAATTAATCTTTACGCTTGTTTCTTTGTCTTGGTTCTCTTAACACTTTTTGCGAGAATTTCTGTACTATAAAGATTTCTGTACTATAAAGAGAACTGCTCACTTTCTTCATGAAATCTAGACGTAAATATTCAAAGTAAATAACAAATGGAACTGATGCCATCAGCATTCCAATCATAAATACAAACAGCAATAGTATCGTTGCAATGACCCCGATAACAATCAATGGAACCATCAGAATGGGTGCTGCCATCGTCAATCCAAAACCAATCATAAACAAAACTCCGCCGATGATCATCACTGCTAATAATAACAACACAAAAATAAGCAAAATGCCCATCACAGATACTATTCCTAATCCTGCACTAATCAGCCATAAGATAACCAATTCTCCAAATTTTCGTCGAAACAATTGCCACGTCGCTTTAAACGCCGGCCACGCTTTAACATTGTGAATAAACATATAATAAACCGTAAAATTTGAAACCAAGCCGCTGAAGATTAAATACACAAACAGAACCAGAAAAGAGACGATTCCAACTCCAACTAAAGGTCCTAACATTGCTGAAAGCGTTCTGCTTCCTTCTATCCAACTCAAAAAAGTACCCACAAACGGCAGCCATAACGCTCCCAGAATAACCAAAAATACCAGTCCGCTTACGATCCACAATAAAAACAGAGATACTCCTTTTGATAAGTGCTTATTAAAATAACCAAATACCCAAGTTTGACAGTTTGCC
>DUGB01000111.1 GCA_013331555.1 Candidatus Woesearchaeota archaeon | reverse complement strand
TTCTATTTATCTGTCAAAGTTGGGGTAGAAACATTTAAAATTTGTTCTTCTGACCCTTGAGAAATGAAGTTACAAGACCACATCGAGCTCTTAGGTTTAGGGCATCCTCTGCCATTACGTTTGCTTCATGACACAGGTATCCGGGAAGCATTGGAAGCGGGACGAATACATATTGATAGAGAACTTCTACCCGACCAAATCCAGCCAGCAACGCTCGATGTCCGAATTGGAAAAGTGAGAGTGTATGACACCGAAGCAATGAGGCTGACGGCGTTGGTGGAAAATGCAAGACTAAGAGTCACACTTGCCGATCTTGACCGTGAACCGACTGATGAATTTGCGACAGTATATCCAGATGAAAAAGATCTTCCGATTATTCTTCCTCCATACTCATACACAGAAATCACTCCGCACGAAACAATAATTTGGAATCCAGAAGATTACTTTGTAACGACAGATCTGCGTAGCAGTCGTGGCCGACTCATTTTGCAGTTAGCATCAGACTTCTTCCTGCCAGGACAACAACATCTTGCGGTCTGGAATTGGAATCCAAATCCAATCATTCTCTATGGACAAAGTAAATTCGCCCAATTCTTTTTCCACCCCAATCGAGATGACCTTCCAAATAATGGGTATGTTGTTACCAATGATCCAGAAGCGAAAGATTTAGCCCGAACTGTCTTTGAAGATGGAGTAGAATTGTTAGGTCCATATCTTCTGTTTCGTCTAGGAGATCATCTTCTCCGTTTCAAACGTGATCTTGGAAATATTGACACAAATAAAAAGTATCTCGATGATCAACTCTATGAAAGAAAAGAAACAACCAAACCAGTTCATTTAGGGGTACAAGAACCAGTTATTGCCCAACTTCATCCATATGTAAAGCTCCCGCCGGATATTGGAATTAAAATTTTAGGCATTGCGCCTTTTTCCCAACAATCTGGATTTATTAGACCCAACATTTTAATGGCAGGATTAGAAGCTCGTTGTGCCAATGCTGGCTGGGTAGATCCTGGGTACGAAGGATATGTTACTGCCCATCCTTTCCGTTTTCAAAACCCCGTTACCTTACAACGAGGAGATGTTTTAGCACTGGGTTTATTCTACAAGTATTCTACGTCCGTCGGACGAGCGTATGGAAGTCCCGTGTTGAGAAGCCATTACCAAGGATCGACAGGAACTGGAACACGAAGTTGAAAGAAAAAAAATACCCTAAATCTTTTTATAGTATCCTCGTTTCAGTCATAGTATTATTAACGGAGGTTTTATAGCTATGAATACAGAACGTGAAGTACCTGTGCGTGTCGGTGATATCCACGAAGTGTTGATTGATTCCGTCGGTGGAAAAGGAGACGGCGTTGCCAAAGTAAGAGGATTTGTGATTTTTGTTCCCAATGTGAAAAAAGGGGATTATGTCAAGATTAAAATTACGAAAGTATTGCCCAGTGTTGGTTTTGCTGAAGTGGTGGAAAAATTAGAAAAACCTGCCCCACGACAACGTTTTGCGACCGTTTCCAAAGAAGAAATGGACCAGAGGCAAGATGTGCCAGACCAGCATTACGAAGACACGGAAGATTTTGGTGATGAAAAGTAAAGCCATGGTACTGCCAAAAGTTGTGGTTGCTGTTCTAATAAAAAAGAATAACTCATACTTGTTTGCAAAAGAAGTTCTTGAGGATAATAAAGAAACTTGGATTATTCCCGGCGGTAAAGTTGAGTTTGGTGAGTCGTTGGAAGAGGCAGCAAAACGTGAGATCAAGGAAGAATTAGGAGTAGATATAACGATCACACGCTTAATTGACTTTCACGAAGCAATTCACACTAATTTTAATTACCACACCATTATTTTCTTTTTTCTAGCAACTGCAACTGGATCAATACAACACGCACCAGAGATTCTTGAAGCTAAATATGCAACAAAAGAAGAATTAACACAGATGCCGTTAGTGAAAAGTGCCACATGGCTGTTTGAAAAACATAAAGAATTGTAACTATAGAAAATTAACTAAATATAGTTGCAAGAATTTGTCAAGAAATGGAAAGATCATGCTTTCGGAAAGATGGATATAGATCAGGTAGTATTGTATGAAAGCAAGTTAACTGGGCAAGGAGCTGTACACATAAAAATATGCGAATTTTATTTCAGTTAAATTATTTTTTGAGATACAAGAAATCTGTGCCGCTATATCTGCTTTCAAGTTCTACATTGGAAGGAAGAGTGACCAAATCATCAAAAGAGCGCAAGACAAACAAGCGTGCACCTGATTAAGCTTCTTGAGCAAAGAAGCGAATGATATTGTCCATGCGCTCAACTTGATAGTGAAAAAAGAGATTAATATTCGCAAGTGCTATTCTCCTTCTTGCATAAGGATCGTCTGAAGTACTAGCACGTTGATGTTTAACGATAGGATCTTCAAACGGATCGTCATCACCTCGACTTCGAATGACTTGAAAATGAGGAGGAAAGAAATTACCTTCTATAATTATTGCTCGATCTTTAGGAATATAACCTACTTGTTCTGCTTCGCAGATACATTCACGCGCAAAAGAACAACAGCGTTGACAAAGATCAATTCCGTAAGCTGCCCAATTTTCACGAGCTGCCTCGATGACGACTAAACCCCCACTGCTGCCTAAGTCTAAGAACGTTCCTCGAGGTAAATCCTGTAAAATGCAGCGGAGTAAAGCTCTTTCAAAATACTTTGAGCTCCCATGGATTCCGCCAAACCCGTTAATGGTGCTACAACCTCCTCTTTCAAATCTTCTAAATGAAGTTCTTTGACTACATTCTTCCATTAATTCCGCTAATCGTGAAGTTCCAACATAGGCTTTGAGATCAATCATAATAAAATAAAAATGGGCCAAATTTAAATAACTACTGCCAAGTAATTTCTCATAGACCACAATCTATATAAGAAGATTCTCTTTAGTTTAACATGAGGTCGATGATGTCACGAATTGCTTGGTTTAAAGATTTGAATAGAAATTCTCTCTCCATCGCTGGGGGAAAAGGGGCGAACCTTGGGGAAATGTTTAATCTTGGTATGCCCGTCCCTCCTGGCTTCTGTGTGACTGCACAAACGTATAAAGAATTTATTGACCAAATGGAACTTACCCCCAAAATTACGCAATTACTCAATAATCTTGATCCAGAAAATAATGATCGCTTGCAACAGGTGGGAGACAAAATTCAACAACTAATCATCTCAACACCCGTCCCTGAGGAGATGGCGGAAGAAATCGTGGAGAGTTATGAATTGTTAGGTATGGAAAGAAAAAATACTGATTCGTTAGTTCATGGCAACGATGTTTTTGTCGCAGTAAGAAGTTCTGCCACTGCAGAAGATCTACCCACTGCTAGTTTTGCCGGGCAGCAAGCAACGTTTCTCAATGTGAAAGGAAAAGAGAATATCGTCAAAGCAGTACGCGCGTGCTGGGCGTCATTGTTCACGCCGCGAGCAATCTATTACCGTGAACGGAACAAGTTTGATCATATGAAAGTATTCATTTCTGTCGTTGTCCAAGTGATGGTCAATGCTCAAAAATCAGGGATTATGTTTACCGTTAACCCGGCTACGAATCATGCGCACGAAATCGTGATCGAAGCGGTCTATGGATTGGGAGAACTGATTGTGGGTGGAGAGGTAAACCCCGATTTGTATATTGTGGATAAAAATAAACGTGACATAAAATCAATTGAAATTAAGAAAAAGATTGCTGGCTTGTTTCGGAATGAAATCGGAATGAATGAAAAACAAACAATTCCCACCGAAATGCAGGAACGGCAAGTGCTCGATCAAAAACAGATTTTAGAATTAGCGAGATTAGGAAAGAAGTTAGAAGACCATTATGGATTGCCTCAAGACATTGAATGGGCAATAGAGCAGAATCAAATTTTTATCGTTCAAACCAGAGCTGTCACCACATTCAAAGAACATACTCAAGACCGTGTGCAAAGCGTGGAAGAAGCCGGAAAGATTATTCTCAAAGGTGAGACTGCTTCTGCTGGAGTATACAGTGGACCGGTAAAAGTCGTTCGTAGTCCGGCAGAGTTAAGTAAAGTACAGAAAGGTGATGTTTTAGTAACGAGGATGACAACACCTGATATGGTTCCTGCGATGCAACGGGCAGGAGCAATTATTACCGATGAAGGCGGAATGACTTGCCATGCAGCGATTGTCTCACGTGAAATGGGAACGCCATGTCTTGTCGGTACTGAACACGCGACGGAAGTGTTGCACGATGGCGAAATCGTCACTATCCACGCTTCTCGCGGTGTTGTGTACGAAGGAAAAGTCACTGTGCACCAAGAAGAAAAGAAAGAAGTTCCCCCTGTAGCTGGTGAGGACATCATCACCGCGACGGAGATTAAAGTCATTCTCGATATTCCCGAACGGGCAGCAGTCGCAGCAGCCACGGGAGCAGATGGAGTTGGATTAGTACGATTAGAGATCATTATTGCTAAAAGTGGCATCCACCCGGCAGAATACGTTCGCCAAGGAAAGACGGAAGAATATATTAACGTTGTTAAAGATGGCTTACAAGAGATTGCCAAAGCATTTTCACCTCGACCCGTATGGGTCCGTTGCTCTGATATGCGTTCGGATGAGTATCGCAATTTAGTTGGTGGGGATCAAGAACCACATGAGACCGACCCCATGATCGGCTGGCACGGCATTCGGCGTTTATTAGATGATAAAGAAATATTAAGAGCGGAATTTCAAGCGATACGTGATTTACATTATGAAGGATTGAAGAATATTGGCATTATGTTGCCATTTGTTATTCGTGTGGATGAAATACGGAAAGCAAAAGAAGTATTACGTGAAGTAGGATTAGAACCATGCACAGCAATTGATTTTGGAATTATGGTCGAAACTCCCGCCATTTGCTGGATCATGGAAGATGTGTGCAAAGAAGGAATCAGTTTTGTGTCGTTTGGCACCAATGATTTGACTCAATTGACTTTGGGAATTGATCGGAATAATGAACATATTGCCCCTTTGTTTGATGAAATGCATCCCGCCGTCTTAGGCGAGATTGCGAAAGTGATTAAAGTCTGTAAAAAATATGGTGTAAAGACATCAATCTGTGGTCAGGCCGGTTCAAAGCCAGTAATGGCAGAATTTTTGATTCATCAAGGTGTTGATTCCATCTCAGCAAATATTGATGCCGTTGATACAATTAGAAGAGTTGTGGCCAGAGTAGAGAGAAAGTTATTATTGGAGAAGAGATAACTTCTTATTTCTTGTGAACTTCTATCCTCATAAACTTCTTACACTCAAAACAAGATACTATCACTTTCCCTTGCCGCACACGCACACGAGCATTAACACCGGGCTGCAAGTACTTATAGCAGAACTTACAAAACTGTCTTTTAAGCATAGGGGGTATTCTCGTTTTGGTTTTCATGGCAATTTTACGCGCCATGGCAACATAACGATGAGCAAGAGCAGGAGCATGTGAAAAGGCTTTCTCCGCTTCGGTAAAGAGAGTACGAATACGTTCTTCTGCTATTACATTGGTCGAAGAAGATTTTCTACGATTGACCATAGTAAGGATAAATCCTCAGCCCTTAAAAAGATATGCAAAGAAATATAAAGAGTGTTTTGTCCTCCAACATGATGAAAAGGGGGCGCCCAACAAAAAGTATTATTCGCCAGAATGTGGTAGAAATTCTGCAAATCTTAGGAAAAGGATATGGCTATGAGATTGCGAAAGTGTATAACAAAATTTTTCCGCAAGTAACCCAGCGTAGTATTTACTATCATCTCCGCAAAGGAACAAAAACCAATGAAATTGAAGTTCATACTATTAAGCAAGAACAAGGGGAATTTTCATGGGGACCAAATGTGGAAAAAACATATTATAAGCTTGGATCTTTGGCTCAACCGAAAGGGAACCAACGCGTCAGTAATTTTCTAAAACAATGGAAGAAATAACCTTTGCAGAAAGAGTGTATGCCATCTGTAAATCCATCCCACAAGGTAAAGTAACAACGTATGGAGAAATTGCTAAAGCACTAGGCACCAAAGGATATCAAGCGATTGGACAAGCACTGCGCTGCAATCCTTATGCGCCGATAGTGCCCTGTCATCGAGTTGTGAAAGCCGATGGTTCTCTTGGTGGTTTTAAAGGACAACGTTCGGGAAAAGAAATAAAAGAAAAAATAGCGTTGTTAAAAAGTGAAGGCGTTCGCTTCTACAACGACAAAATCAACCTTGCCGCGTACGGATTTCAGTTCTCTCGTTGAAGGAAGCGAGACACTTTCTCGGCGAGATCACGCGTGTTCGCGACCACAAACGTATTTCCCAGTTTCTTCTGACCACAATACACAATTGGTGTTCCATCCGAAAAAAAGGAGTATGCTCCTGCTTCAGCAGCAATGGCGAGAGGTGCACACACATCCCATGTGCTGCACGCCGTTGGATTTACCGTAAAGTGCGTGTCTGCAATACCTTCAGCAACTTTCATGATTCGTAGACCTTCACTACCACTAATTATGGTGCGCTCGATTCCGAGTTCTTGCTCAATACGTCGATAGAGTGTACCGGCAGCATCTCTTTTGTCAATTGCAGCGACAAGAGAGGAGTGTTCCTGAACTCGAAGTTCATGTGCTTGGCCAAGAGGAGAGAGTCGATATGCCCCCTGACCGCGAACAGCATAATATATCTCACGAGCAACTGGTTTGTACACCACTCCAAGAACAGCTTGCCCATCAACGGCGAGACCAATATGGACTGCAAATTGATCTGTATGTTCGACAAACCCTCGCGTTCCATCAATCGGATCAACATACCAGCAGCGTTCTCCGGCAATACTCTCCAATTCTTCGCTGACGACTCCATCACGAGGGAATGTGTGTTGGATGCCGTCCTGGATAAGCCGATTTGCGAGAATGTCGGCATTCGTCACGGGAGTGTTATCTGCCTTCAGAGAAACATCCATTGCACCATAATAAATGGGCAAAACGGCGTTTCCTGCGTCAACAGCGAGTTTCCTCGCCAAATTTATTTCTTGGTTGTAGTTTTCCATGGCTTTGTTCAGCCAGCCGTAACAATTATATATTATTATTAATTCAAAACTATTAATGGACGCGTTTTCAGCATTAGGCTTAAGTCAATACGAAAATGCAATTTACACTGCATTGTTGGAATTTGGTCGTCTGAATGCAAAAGAAATTGCGGAGAGATCAAGTGTACCTCCAACAGCAGTCTATCCTAATTTAGATAAGTTGGAACAGAGGGATTTAGTTCAGCGTTTTGAAGGACAAATTGCTGTCTTTGAAGCAGTCAATCCCGCCGTAGCGATTCCTGCGTTTATTAAAAAACAGAAAGAAGACTTAGACGAAAAGCAAGCGTTATTACTCAGTGTAGCAGAACGTATTTATCATCAAAAGCAAATAACTCCGGAACCAGAAGTGTTGACACTATCGCTCGGAAAAGAAGCGTCATCAGCAATCTATTACGATGCATTAAGTCNNCATTAAGTCGAGCGCAGCGTACATTTTATGTTCTTGGTTGGAGTTTCGGTAAAGTGCGAGATAAATTCGTAACCTTGCACCATTTAGCAAAAGCACGGCAAAATGGTGTTGATGTCCGAATAATCTCTAATGGAACCAAAGATAAAGCCTGGACTGTTGTGGAGGCATATCTGGAAAAAGGAATTTTACTAAAATATTTACCCTTGGAGAATTTCTCTTTAATGGTCGCAGATGAGAAAGAGTGTAAAATTACATTAAAAAGCAAAGAATATTCCCAGAAATTTAACATTCATGTCAAAGATAAAGCCTTGGCCCAAGCAATGCATTCATATTATCTCTCACTATGGAAGAAAGCAGAGGTATTGAAAGTACCTCGTTGAGGTTACATTTAAAAGTATAAACCAAGTAGATAAATACTATGACCATCAAACAATCATGGTTTGTGATGCCGTACAAGCTAAAGAAGATTAGATTTAATGGTGAATCTGGTTTTCGTTATCCTGAAGAGTTTGCAGAAAAGTTCATTAAAGAGTTTACTCAAAAAGGCGATAAGATTCTCGACCCTTTCGCTGGATTCGGAACTACTTTGTTAGCAGCACAAAAACTAGGAAGAATTGGTGTAGGAATTGAATATGACCAGAGTCGATGCGAGTACATTCAAGAAAGAATCAAATCTCCCAGTCAAATAATTCATGGGGATTCTTTGAAAATTGCGGACTACAATTTACCTCGATTTGATTTCTCTCTCACCTCGCCACCCTATATGCAATCTTCCGATAAAGAGAATCCATTGAGCAATTACACAAAACCGGGTGTATATGCCCAATATTTGAAAGACCTCAGAAAAATATATTCTCAGATTAAGAAAATAATGAAAAAGAATGCCACCATCGTTATTGAAGTATCGAATACGTTTAGAGCAGGACATCCTATGACACCTTTAGCGTTTGATGTCGCAAGAAAGATATCCAAGATACTCTATTTTGAAAGAGAACTGATTTATTGTGTTAAAGATGGAAAACTAAAACCGGGAATCGCTAATCATAGTTATTGTTTAATATTCAAAAATAAATAATAACTGGTTTCTTTATCTTTTGAATCCCTTGGCAAGAATATAGCAAGTTTCTCCGTACCTATAGTGGTGAGTAAGCTGTCCTTCTATTCTATAACCATTATTTTTATAGAATTCGATCCCAACTTCATTTTCTGCAATTGTTAATTCTATCTTAGACGTTTTTGAGGCTCTTTTAACTCTTTTCTCAGCTTCATTGAGCATCTTTAAAGCAATATTGTTAGAATCAAAAGCAAAATGTCTAAATTTCCACAGTTTATGTGAACCATCATCATTTTGGCCAAAATTGACAAGATACAAAGCACCACTTATTGAACTTTTTTCTTCAAAAACAATTAGCTCATTTTTCTGAGCCTGTTCTTTCAAATACTTTAGAATCACGTTTTTATTTCCAGAAAAAATATTGTGTATTCTAAAAAAAGATTTATATAACTTAACTAGATGAATGTAATCTTTTTCTTGGACTTGCTTTAACACCATAGTATAAACATATCAAAGAGATATAAATATCTTTGTATCACAAGGCACAGTTCGAAAAGTGAGTGATAAACAAATAAAGCAGTAACCATTTTGTTTGATTGGAAAAACTAACAAAATGGGGTGTTACTGCAATGACTGAAATACAACTGAATTTTAATAATCTTTCTGAATCT
>DUGB01000057.1 GCA_013331555.1 Candidatus Woesearchaeota archaeon | reverse complement strand
AAAACAGTAAAGATTGAAGGACGGATGAAATCGCCAGAATATGTAGCCACCACAACGAGATCGTACCGGCAGCAAATCAATGTCTATTATGATAAGAAGAAGATACCTGTTACCAAAGAAACAATGGATGATTTAAAATTAGCGTTTAATAGAGAATTTACACCCGGATTTTTTAACAATGAAGAGAATATCGTTGATCCCCTTACTCCTTCCAAACGAGGAATCTTCCTGGGAAAAGTACGTAATGGATTCTTAACATTGGAAGATGATCTGGAACTCTTTGATGGTGTTTCCAGCGTCTACAGAGGCAAGAGAGAAGGAGATTTTGTCAAAAAAATAATTATTGATGGAGCGGGAGTTCCAAATGCAAAGCAAGGTCAACACGTAACGTTAGAAATCCCCGGGTTTGGTAATGGCGCAACCGTGTTTCTGACTGCCCAGCATCATGGTGAGAATCTTCTTGGCGAACAAAGAGAAATTCCCTTCGCTCTTACTTTTTCTATAAACAAAAACAAACCGATTGAAATAAACATCACAACCCACAATAAAACTATTCCGTATCCAACAACTGTCATCGCTCAAGAAGCGCAACGTCATCCATTCTCAAAAGAAGAAGTACTTCAGGAAATGCATAAATATACAAGTAGTATCTTTCAAATCAAGAAAATAGATGTAACAACGGACTCTTCATTCATTCCTAAAAGTGTATTGACAAAGTTTCGCAATGATCTCGACCAATATCTACTCGACCAACTTCAGCCAATTACCGTTGAGAAAAAAGCATTGCCTGAATTACTATTCCCAAAAACAACAGCAGAAAAATCAGAACTTCACGTTCGCGTCTTCTCTATTGAAGCAATAAAAGAAGCTGTCAAAACTCAGGCAGATATTATTTACTACGACGCCTTCGCTGATGACGTACGAGAAGCACAGAAGATTGTCTCCGAATCAAAGAGTAAGCTCTATCTCCATACACCAATGGTTCTAACCGACAGTGATTGCCAAAAACTAAAAGAAATTCTCCACCTCCTCAATCCTGCAGGAATAATGGTCAACAACGTTGGAGCACTTAACCTCGGCTTCAGGGGTGACATTATTCTCGGCTACCAAATGAATATCTTTAATGACCAGCAACTGCAGTTCTACAATACGCGAGCTGTAGCATCCATTGAACTTAATACCCAGGAACTCACTCTCTTTCAAAACAAAAAACAACTTCTCTATTACGCTCACGGGCGACCAGTGGTAATGACCTTCAAAGAACAATTTAGACAACACTCATTAACAGATCAGAAACAGTACACGTTCCCTTTACGAAAAACCAAGACCACAACAGAAATGCTCTACTCCAAACCAATTGGTTTGCTGCAACACACCCCGGAAATACTAAACGTAGGGATTACCTCATTCTATCTTGAACTAGAGAGAGACGTATTTAATTTAATCACTCTGTATAAAGAACTGCTTGCCGGAAAGAAAGTTAATGTTCGTGAGTATCAAGGAGAAGTTACCATTGGGAATTTGACTAAAGGCGTGATGTAAGAACTATCATTATTGAACAACAAATTTATAAAAAATACTAATTCTAAAAGAAATATGGTCGTTCAAAGATTAGAAGCACTAACATCAAATCCTGAACTATTGGCTTGAGCTAAACTTGCATTAAGAGCCGTTCATGAATGGAATACTACAGAGGGAGGATATCGTCCAAGTCAAGGAGAGATTGGGGACTATGTCGCAATAAGACTCACTGGAAATGAAAATAAAAATGGCGACGAGGATTTTGATTTAGATGCCTTAAACAGAGAAAGAGGAAGATTCAGAAATTTAGGAGTAATTAATTTTCTTTCAAAATGGAAATTCATCGAAGCATTAGTACCAGGAGCTTATTGGGTTCTTCCAGAAGTAAGAGCTTATTGCCCACGATTATATCAGTAAGAAACCTCTCTTAAACAATATATTTTCCATTCTCAAACACTTTCGTTTGACCAATAAACACCGTCTCGACTAAACAAAAAATATCAACGTGATATTTCTGCAACACATCTTTCTTAAACTTCTTCCGATACATATTATGTTTCAATCCTAACGAAAAATGCATGCCGCAAAAACGCTCAAATGCCGTCGGTTCATCCAAACGACGGTCAAATCCCATTCCTCGATTCAACCCAAACCCAATTTCCCGTACTTGAATAGAAGAAACTCCTTCCTCTTCTCGAATCAAAGCCAAGATCGCTTCAAATTCCGCTGGACCGGTATGAGAAATCAAAAGCCCTTTCTCAATCGTAACTGTAAACGGTTCCATAAACGCGGTCAAATGATCAACCGTTGGAAATCCAAAGACAACCAGAGAACCATTCAGACCTTCAAGCTGAGTAGCTTCCGTAAAAATCTCTCCAATCGGAAATCCTGTCGAAGCAGTGGGATTACCGGTAAAATCAGCGGTATTCTTAATCGGCTTCTCAAAAGAAGAATTGACCGTCAAAACTAAACCATCCCTAGACTCAACTCGAAGAGTATTATTCTGAATCAATAACTTTTCCAGTTCATTTGCAGCTCGAACATAGTAAATAGTATCATACCGCAGCGAGTCAATATAGGTATCAATCTGAGCATCCGTATTATACGCTAAGCGTGCATGCTCAACAACTTGATGACCGAGACGAAATAAATCTGCCCGTAAGCGATACTTGGTTGTCCGAAATGAATAGCTTTGAACGAGAATAACCACAGAGTGAGGAGGAAGAGAATTAAAACGCACAATTAAATCGTCTTCTGCAATCATATCAAAGTCAATCACTTCATGAGGATTCTGCTTTATCGCTTCTTGATACGCTTCAGTAAGCAATTGGGAAAGTAAACACCGTTTATCATACACCAATAACAGAAACCGATCTGGGGTAGCAGTATAATTCTTCTGCAGAATGTCTTTAACATACTGAACTAGAGTCTGATTTCGGTCCATAAAATTAAAAAAATCACCCTCTGTTTAAAAGAATAATCTAAAAAGTTAATTCAAAACGAACTCATAATCACCTCCCAGGAGTAAGATAGATTAAAATAATTGTTATACTTTCTACTCTAAGCTGACATGATACTTCGGTTGCCCTGAAAAGGGTGCAACCATAGCAGCCTCTGTCTGGTACTCACCATTACTACGGTGTCTGGACTTATAACTCACCGTACGGAACCTGTACCAGTTACGCTTGTGTATGGGGCGAAGAAGATCACCTGTAAAACACTCCATAGGTTAAGTTCGTTTTGGAATGCTGTTTCAGGCACTCCTTCACCGAGTCCAGCTGTCAGCGAATTTATTATTTAATTATCGTGTGAGGATGAACGATGGCCAAAAGAAAAGGAGTAAAAAAGAGAAGTACAAACAAAAAAACAACGAAGCGGAAAGCAAGTAAAAAATCATTTAAAAAAAGTCGCAGTCCTAGTAAAAAAGATAAGAGTTCTAAAGTTCAAAAACTGATCCGCTTAGCAAGATCAAAGAAAAAAAAGAGGAGATAATCCTCTCCTCAAGTGTCATGAAAGTTCGGGAAAGCGTCTCACCATGCCCTGAAGAGCAGGGCTTGAAAAGAGACGCTTTCTTAAACCCCGCACTTTGTGACACAAGAAAGCAGAGCTTTCTGTGCAGAAAGATAAAATCTTTCTTGCATAAATAACCAGAGCCATTCATCCCTCAGCTAAAGCTGAGGGCTTTCTGGTTATTTAATGTAAAATTCTTACATTTTCTAAGTTCAGGCTTTTCCAATCCCAAAAGCAACCTTTAAAAACATCTGGAGCAATTCTAGCGCTATGGCTCTTGACTGGATAAAAATCCAAGAAAAATGGCAGAAACGCTGGCAGAAAGCTGAACTTGGAAAAGCAACGGTACAGAAAAACAAAGAGAAGTTCTTCATGATCTTTGCCTACCCGGGCATTTCGGGATATTTGCACGTTGGACACATGCGTGGGTTTTCTTACACTGATGCCATTTGCCGTTATGAACGCCTGAAAGGCAAAGAAGTTCTTTTTCCCGTTGGCACACACGCTTCAGGAAATCAAGCCATCGCGTTTGCCAACAAAGTCAAAAAAAACGATCCCGATTGGATACAGTATCTAAAAAACAACGGCTGCTCGGACAGCAAGATTAAGACCCTGGCTGATCCTAACGCGGTTATTAAATACTTCAACGAAGTGTACGTAGAAGATTACTGGAAAAAATTTGGCTTTCTCTGTGACTGGGACCGCTTCACCTGCACGACGTTTCCAGATTACGAAAAATTTATCNNAAACCATACTTTGCCACTGCCTGCATCGAACACGGCCCTGTCGCCGTTGATCCCTCAGAGACAGATATTGCTAAAGGTGGCAATGCCGAGAAAGTTGAATATACGCTTCTCAAATTTAAAGTTGACAATGATTATCTTGTCGCCGCCACTCTCCGGCCAGAAACAATCTATGGACAAACCAACCTTTGGATCAATCCTCAAACAACCTATGTTCGAATCCAAATTAACAACGAACAATGGATTTTGAGTAGACAAGCAGCAGAAAAACTTATCCACCAAAAAGATAACATAACAATCAAAGAAGATATTCCCGCTTCAACGCTTATCGGCAGAAAAGCTCTCGCTCCCGGCGTAAATCGAGAGATCATCATTCTCCCAGCAACGTTCTGTGACCCTGCGGTCGGCACAGGAATTGTCACCAGCGTTCCGAGCGATGCACCTTTTGATTACCTTGCTCTCAAGCAGCTGCAAGAAAACGACCCCGAAATACAACAATACCATCTTGATCCAACAGAAATAAAAAATATTAAACCCATTTCTATCATCACCACAAAAGGCTACGGACCACTTCCGGCACAAGAGATTATTGAAAAATATAATATCACCTCTTTTACTGATCCAAAACTCGAAGAAGAAAACAAAGAGATCTACAAAGCAGGTCATCATACCGGAATTTTAAATGACCATTGCGGCAAATACAGCAGCAAGAAAGTCGAAGAAGCAAAAGAACTCGTAAAAAGCGATTTGCTCGACCAGAAAAAAGCCGACATCTTCCACGACTTAAGCGAAGAAGTCGTCTGTCGCTGTGGCAATCCTGTCGTTATCAAACGAATTGATGACCAATGGTTTATCCGCTACTCAGATCAAGAATTGACTGAACGCAGTAAGGAACAAGTCAAAGAAATGCGTGTCTTCCCACCGGAATATCAAGAAAATCTTCCTGGGATTTTAGAATGGTTTACGGATCGTGCCTGTGCCCGCTTAGGAAATTGGCTTGGAAGTAAATTCCCCTTAGACAAAAAATGGACGATTGAACCCATTAGTGATTCCACACTCTATCCTGCATATTACATCGTGTCTAAGTTTATCAAAAACAAGACTATTAAAACAGAAGAACTCACCGAAGAATTCTTTGACTTCGTTTTCCTCAATCGTGGAAAAGGAAAAGAACATTGGAAAGACATTCAACAAGAATTTCACTATTTCTACCCTCTTGATCTCAACCTTGGCGGAAAAGAACACAAGACTGTACATTTCCCCGTCTTTATCATGAACCATATCGCTATTCTCCCTGAAGAAAAATGGCCGAAAGGTATCTTCATCAACTGGTGGGTAATTGGCAAAGGATCAAAAATTTCCAAAAGTAAAGGCGGAGCGGAACCAATTCCCAACGCAATTGAAAAATATGGCGTTGACGCCATGCGTCTCTATTATGCTCACATCGGTTCCCCCCACATCGACGTTGTTTGGACAGAAGATGTTGTCTTCAACTACAAAAATACACTAGAACGGATTCATACTCTTGTTGAAAAACTTCGAGACCAGAAAGGTCCAAAAACCATTATCGATGAATGGATCCTCTCACGAGTTAATCAACATATTGTTACCATTGATCACAGCATGAGAGCATATGATTTACGAGAACTTGCATCCACGGTTTATTTTAGTATTTACGACGATCTCAAATGGTACTTGCGGCGAGGAGGAAAAGACCAAAAGACAATCACTGAAGTAATTGCAATCTGGGCAAAACTCATGAACCCAATTTCCCCTCACGTAAGTGAAGAGATATATAACCAAAAAGACCTCTGCTCAACGTCTTCATGGCCGACAATCAACCGTAGCGCTATCAACCACCATGCCGAAGCACAAGAAAAAATGCTTCTCGACACGATGGAAAACATGCGTAATGTCATCACCCTCGCAAAAATTGAATCACCAAAAAAGTTTACGTTATTTATTGCGGAACCTTGGCTCTACAATCTATATAAAACACTTTCACGTGAATTTAAAGTCACCCGTAATATGGGAGAAATCATGAAAAAAGTCCTTGTCATTGAAGAATTTACACCGCAAAGCAAAGAGATCAGCAAAATCGTCCAGTCAGCACTGAAGGATCCAACGAGAATTCCACCATTTGTTCTTTCCGCTGATGAAGAATATACTTTTTTTAACGGAGCAAAAGAATTTCTGGAAGAAGAATTCAAATGTACGATTATGATCGTAAAAGCCGAAGACAACCAGCATCTTAAAGCTAAAGCCGCTCAGCCCGGAAAAGTAGGAATTTTAGTGGAGTAGAAAAATAAGCTCAAAGTAAATCTGCCAATTTTTGAATATCTTTGTTTGCTACATGGGTATAAATTTGAGTCGTCTGCAAATTTTTATGACCGAGTAAAGTTTGAATAGAACGAATATCTGCCCCGGCTTCAAGCAGATGAGTAGCAAACGAATGGCGTAAAGTATGAGGAGTAACTCTTTTGTTAATCCCTGCTTTTCGTGCTGCTTGACGAACAATCATCTGAATACTACGCTGATCGTATTTTTTGCCGAGATTAGATTGAAGGACGAACCCTTTCATCTGCAAATTAAAATGCTGAATCATAGTTCTTATCTTTTCATGAAGAAATACCACCCGATCTTTGCTCCCTTTTGTCGTTTTGAGATGAATCGTTCCTCTTTGAAAATCAAAATCTTCCCAACAGAGATTGATCAGTTCATGCAAACGCATACCAGAATAATATAAAAGTATGAGCACCAGACGATGTTTAAGATTATACGTTACAGAAAACAGTTGATTTACCTCTTCTTTATTGAGAACGGAAGGAAGTTTACTTGATTGTTTAGCCAAAGGGATATGCTCATCGAAAGGTTGATGCAGCACTTTTTCAAAGAAAAACTGGAGTGCAAAGTACACTAAACGAATACTGGAACTGCTCTTACTAGTGTACTGAAGCAAAAAATCGCGGGGACTTTTTTCGGATGCGAGAAGATTCTCAATAATATTAGAATACGCTTTTACCGTTTGCGGAGAATATTTTCTAAGGCCGAGCTCTTCTCCGAGCTTAGTAAGTAATAGATTTCTTTCTTCCACCGAGAGCAAGAATAACGAGAAGTTCATAAAATTTTCGCTTTACCTGCCTAACAACCAATTAAACGCAATCAAAACTGCGTTTAATAGGTGTTATACGCAATAGAATTTTCACTTTTACGAAAGAGTCGGTAACCTTGAAAAAGCAAACCTTATAAAATCAGTCAATTTAATTATGAGTATGATAGTCAAAAAATTCCTTATNNTCGTTTCCACAAAAGCGACACTCCCAAAATTGACAATGATGGGTGGAGAGCTATGTATTAACGCAACTTTAGCATTTGCTTCCACGTTAGATAAAAATGGAGAACTCACCACAAGCGGTTTGAAAAATCCAATCCCTTATTCAAATAATGGTTCTACTACTATCCAAATTCCTTTCAAATTCAAACAAGATGAAAATGTGATTTTATTGGACGGGATTGGATTTATTCTTTATGACACAAAAGAAAAATCTGAAATAAAAAAATCAGAGCT
>DUGB01000117.1 GCA_013331555.1 Candidatus Woesearchaeota archaeon | reverse complement strand
TATAACCCCAACGCAGGGAAGTATTGAAGGAGATGTACGCGTGTCTTATAAGCCGCAGTATGTTGGCACGAACTCGGAGATGTTAGTGGGAGAATTTTTGCAGCACGCGGTGGATCAATATCAACATCAATTGATTATACCATTAGATGTAGAAAAGTTATTTACATTGCGCTTACGTGATTTATCAGGAGGACAATTACAGCGGGTGATGATTGCCCATTGTCTCGCAGAGGAAGCGCAACTGTATTTGTTAGACGAACCAGCGGCATATCTTGATGTTGAACAGCGGGTGTTAATTTCAAAGATCATCAAATCAATTACGCAAGAGCGTGATGTCACAATTGTGGTTGTTGACCACGATTTAATGTTTTTGGATTATGTTTCTGATAGGTTGATGGTCTTCAGCGGCGAGCCGGGAAAACACGGACGAGTAGAAGGGCCATTTGGCATGGAAGAAGGAATGAACCGCTTTTTGAAAGGATTGGGAATTACATTACGACGAGATATTCACTCGCAGCGGCCGCGAATTAATAAGCCTGGCAGTGTAAAAGATCACGAGCAGCGCGAGGCGAATGCGTGGTATTATGGGTGAAAGAAACCAATTTGTACGATGCCGGGTTGAGCGTAAGAAACACCAAGAATCCTGCCGAGTTTGACTATTACATTGGCTTTGTCTTCTAAACCATATCGTAATGCAAGTTCATGCACTTTGCTGTATCCAAAAATACCCCATTCTTCTTCAAATTCTTGAATTACTTTTGAAACGACATCAGCGATTTGATTTTTTAATCCACCTTCCTCTGCTGCACTGAGCGCTTTAGCATAGTCTTTGGCTTGAACAAAAAGATCAACTGCTCGTTCATATAAGCCGATTTCTTGAGCGAGTTTGCCTGCTTCCGGCAAATCTTTGGCTTGGATGTAAAAATCTATCGCTTTTACGGTAAGTCCAGCAGAACGAGCATCTCTTGCCGCAAGGACATACTCACCACGTTCTTCACGAATACGCATCGCTTGAAGGTAACAATCTCGAACCATTTCTGAATCATACCAGTTACTCTCTCGGCCAATATCGGCGGCTGATTCCAAAGCTTCTGGATCAGGAAATTGCTTTTTGAGTAGGGAAATGGCTTCGTCTGCGGCGCGCTCAACTACCCAAGGAATATCCCTTATTTTTGCGAGATCAATAATAGTTCTTAAGCGCGATACATCACCTTCTTGTGAGATTGCAGTTTCAAAATACTGCTTGGCCGCTTTTCTTCGACCAACAAGATGGGCTAAATATCCCGCATCAATAAGCATTCCTTTCTCCTCGTAGCCTTTGAGACCACGATTGATGATCTCGGTGGAGAGAGAACTATCATTTTCAATCAATTTCTCAATTACTCTGCTTCGGGCCAGGTCTGAACTAAGCTGATCTAATAATTGCTCCAAGCTTTTCTGTTCCAAGTCTTTCATTTTTCTTGATGCCATTGTATTCCTTTGTAGGGTTTATTAGTACCAAGAAAAGTATCAACAAGATTATCTTTTACCCACAACAGTGAGCCCACACATATGAGGTATGTCTTATAATTGCTTAATCAGATCAGGCAATAACTTCTTTTCTGCTCTTTTAAGATGCTCCCGTAAGGTTGAAACAGAAATCTTGGCTTTTTGTGCTAACTGCTGTAAGTCTGTTCTTTTAGGCCAATCATAATATCCGTTTTCAAAAGCAATGGTGATGATCTTCTTCTGTTGTGGAGATAGGCCAGGCAGTAATCGTGTATAGTAAATGTCTTTCAATTTCGTTTGTTTGACAGATTTCAAAATAATGTATTGGGATACTTTTTTTGTTTCGGCAATAAAGTCCATAATATATTTTTTATCCCAGGAAGCAATACTCCAGTGCTCTTCGCCTTTGATATTTATGTGGATTGGTTTTGTCCAGATGATCTTTTGTTGTAATCTTGCTCTTATAGTGACGGGAATTTTTCTTCTTGTTACTTCAACCAAGAATACTTTGTTGCCATCAACCTCAATATTGTGTAATTCTTTGTCTTTTTTGACAGCGGCGATCCATTTCTGAATGTTCTTTTGATCTCCCCATAAAGTGTGAAATTCCGGGGAATAAGTTATATCCTTTTCTATAGCGATGTTGAATGGAACAGAAATGGTTGATACCTGATATTTCTCACATTTATCGGCAATCAAGCATTTGTGCTTAATAACAACGTCTGCAATCCACATAAATAGAGGTAAACAATGATAATTTATAATCTTATTGTAGTAGGCAACGAAATGGAATCGATCAAATCGGGACGAAAAATTATTATAGTCTCTTCGGGCGCTGTTGGATCGTTAACATGAAAGAATCACTGTTACTTTTGTCGAAGTTCATCAAAAATCCGAAAGAAGTAGGAGCAATTACACCGAGCTCGGCATTTTTGCGAAAAGAAATTGTTGATAACATTAATTTTGAAACGGCACACCATATCGTGGAATTGGGACCCGGCTTAGGAGCGTTTACACAAAGCATTCTAGAGAACGCACGAAGAGACACAAAAATGATTTGTTTTGAAACCAATAAAGATTTTTGTGAGCATTTAGGTTTAAAAATAAAAGATCCTCGATTAAGGATACTCAATGTGAGTGCTGAACAGATGCAAAATCAACTTAGAGAAATGAACATTAAGAAAGTTGATTGTATTGTTTCAGGATTACCGTTGTTTTATTTTTCAGATACACAACGAGAACAAATAATGAGCGGCATAAAAGCAGTGCTTCCCGTTCAAGGCACATTTATTCTTTTCCAATACACCCAACGACTGCAGAAGTTACTGGAGTCCCATTTCGAAACAGTAGAAAAGAAATTGGTGCTAGGAAATCTCCCGCCGGCGTTTGTGTATGTGTGCAGGGATAAGTAAATGGCATTTAATTTTTTATTACTTAGAAAGTTTCCGCGCTTCGCTAACTTCAAAGAACTTGAAGTTGGCACCTGACTTTGAGCAGGAGAGATAATCTGAAATACCTCCAACTTAATTTCTTTTACAAAATACTTGTAAAGTCAAATTCTACGCATTGCATTAGGCAAAAGTCTTCAAAGGTACCCCATGCAAGCCACGATGCTTATGGACCCAACTACCGCGAAGACTGTAGAAACAAGAATAGTCGACTAACCCATAAAGCAACGAGGCATCCATGAATGCTCCTTGGGCTGCATTTATTCTCACATCATTTGAACTGCGAAGAGCTATTGTCGTCTTTTCATAAATCCTATGATGGGGGAGAATAACAGTAACTGATGATGTCGTTCTATTGGTTTCTGGCTTAAATGTATCTGATAATTTTAAATTCTTAACAAAATCACCGCCTCGTCCATAAATACGTTCTGCCAATCTTCGCTCTTCATAATTCAATCTTAACCTATTATAATCTACATCACTCAACCTCATATGATTTTTTATACGCTCCGCAAATTCACCATCAAAATCTAAACTTAGGTTTTCCAGAACGTATGGCAACTGATTATACTCATTAAAGTTCTCTACGCTCTCAATGCTCCCATATACTCTAAGATGTCCATCTGACGATAAACGACACTCAGTCAAATCAAAAATTTCTGTATCAGTAGCATTAATGGCCTCCTCTATATCATCTTGTGAAAGACGATAAACCTCGTTTTGAAGTATTCTACTACGGCCCCTTGATCCACTCTGAAATTGTTCAAAAGCGTCATCAATGTGCTTAAGAACTGGATTATGATCCCTTCTTGTTATTGCAAGCATAGGGATGCCTTTTTTTAGGAAATAAACTAAGCCATCGGGAGTATAGTAACTCCTATCACCCAACTGACGATTATCTCTTTGCTCATTCATCAACTGATCAACATGCGGAAGACTACCGGGTTCAAATTGTTTGAATGTACGCAAGTCTCCAAGAATAGTCATCAAAGGTGCTGGTTTTGCTGCTAACATTGCTAAGCTTCCAAATTCATTCTCAATAGTAGCCATAATGAAGTAGTAACAATTTGTTAATATAAATATTTTTGGTTTAATTATTTTTAAACCAATTAGTTCAAAATAATAGAAACACTTAAATAAATCCAAATTTTAATTAAAGTATGACGCTAACAATAACGCTCCCCCTCTTGGAAAAGCCCACCTCTGCCAAAGATATGGCTTTTTCCGTTCTGATGCACGAATTCCCATTGTCTCTGATGAAAATACTCAATGCGGTAAACAAACAATACACTAAATCGTTTTCATTTCAAGCAATACGTAAAGCCGTCTTACAATTGGTCGATGAAGGAGTACTTATTAAAGAAGGTAAAAACTTTTCTGTAAACAAAGAATGGATACTCAAAGTTATAAAATTTGGAAACATCCTCCAGAAGCAATATTTTACCACTAATCATAGAGGGAGTAAAGTTCAAGTGGGGGGAAATACGACAATTTACACCCTCCCAACTCTCGTTGATTTAGATTATATCTGGAATGGTCTTATTCGGCAAGCATTAAACGATCCAAAAGCGGAGAAAGTTATCACTTTCAAATCCATCCACTTCTGGTTCCTTATCGCAACATTAGCTCAAGAAACAGAATTAATGAAAGAGATGATTAAAAGAGGAATAAAATTGTATTATATCTGCTATGGAGATACTGCTTTAGACAAGTGGACAGTAGAGATGTACAACAAAATAGGCGTTCGTGCTAAACTAATACCAAAACCAAAGAACTTTATTCCCGGGTTCAATATTGGAACGTATGGAGATTCGCTTATTCAGTCGAAACATCCTCTGGAATTAACCAAGAAAATTGATGCGTTCTTTCAGAAATGTAAAACTCCACAAGATGCGTCGCTCACAGAAATTACCGATTTAGTTACTGAGAGGGGTGAGATTACTCTTCAAGTGTTAGATGACCCATTAGTTGCAGAAACAATGCGTAAGGATATAATACAACAAGTTCTAAAAAAATATAAAATAAATTAGGATTAAGTTACCGTTTCTTCCCTCCACTGACACGATAGGGAGAATAACGTCTTTTTTCTCGCTGATTTGATCGCTGCTCAGGAAAAGTGTCTTCAGCAGCTAATTCATTGTAGCCACACTGTAAACAGCGGAGAAAAGAAAGATAATTATGATCAATACGCTGAGCTTGAGAGCTTTTGCATTTGGGGCAGTTAACCATGTAAAAAAAAGAAAATAAAAACTTATTGCACGATCACAACTCCACGCATTCCTGGATGAAATGAGCAATGATAACTATATTCACCTGGTTCGGTGAAGGTATAGCGGACCGTTCCACCGTTAGGAATATTTTGGTCAAGAACACCATTGTCAAACGTGACTGTGTGAGATGCACTATCGACGTTGGCCCATTCTACGGAGTCACCAGTGGCAATCTCAACTGTTGCCGGCTCAAAAGCAAAGTTATTGATTTTGACTGCAGCAACATCGTCAGCTAGAGGTTCGTCAGCAGGTTTTAATTGCGGAACTGGTGGAAGATCTTCAACTGCTTCGGGAGACGAAGGTGGGGTTGGAGTACAGCCAATGATTAAAGCAATGCTCAGGATCAATACAAAAAGTAAACTTATTTTTGTTTTCATAGGACACCTTACAATGTAAATTTTTTGGCGAAAGAGCCGATGACAGGAAGTTCTTGTTCCTTGCCTTGGGCAGCACTAATAATCCCCCAGAGAGCGAGTGCGAACACTAAAAGATTGATGATGCGACCAATCCAGAAGATAAAGAAGAATCCACCCATCATCAAGAAGAAGAGCCCGAGAATACTGCCAAGAATAGCGAAAACAATGCTAACAGCAACGCTAATAACTAATAATACTAATGCTTGTTTGACATGAAAAGCTACGAAACGATTCTTGCGCATTTTTTCATCGGCAAAAAACCAGATAATGCCTACTAGTAAATACGATAATACGGCAGCGGCTTTGCCTTGTTCTATTTCATTTTGATTTGAACCCATAGTTAATACACCTCATTTGTTGTTTTTATTGAGATCCTAATGGTTAATAAATTTTGTGGGAAGGAAGAGCTGTTTCCATTCGGTAGAATAATGCTTGACGAAGAAGTATAGTGCGGTCAGGACCATAATAGCACTAAACCATTGGCCAAGGCTGAAACTGAAATAGAGTTGATGAGCAGGATAGTCACGGTAGACGTCAACGATAATGCGGCCGAGTCCTTCCCAGAAAACGAAGTTCCAGAAAATGAAACCAGGTTTCCAGACTTGACGAAAGGTGAGGAAAAGCAACCAGCCTCCAACAAGAAAACGTTGAAACGTTGAGTAGATCATATTAGGATGGCGACAGCCGGCGGGGAGGTTAGAGAGATATTGGTTTTTAGAATAATCAACGCACCAAGAGGCATTTGTGATTGTACCCCAGAGTTCGCCATTGATAAAGTTAGCAATCCGACCGAGAGCAAGAGCGAAGATAGCAGGAACACTGATAATATCAGCGATGGGAAGGAAAGAGAGATGATGCTTACGGCAGTACAACCATGTCCCAGCGACAATTCCTACAAAACCACCGTGGAAGCTCATTCCTCCTTGCCAGAGATAAAAAAGTTCCCATGGCCTGACAAGATAGACTTGTGGATTCCAGAAAATCATAAAGACGCGAGAGCCGATAAGAACGCCAAGCATGGCGTAGAACACCAGATCCCAGATCTGATCACGAGTGAATGATAGTTTTTGGTGGCGGGAAAGATAGGACATCCACCAGACAGTCCCCAGAAACCCAAGAACATAGACTATCCCATACCAGCGAATTTCAACCGGGCCAAGGTTAAGAAGAGTAGGATTTAGAGTATGGTAAAACATGAAGTTACTAGGACGTTGGTTGCTATTTAAACATTTCTTTCAATCCTAACTGTGCAATCACCGCAAACTTTATATAGTAACTTTCTTCTCAGTGACAGTGTACTTGTTATCTTACTGTACAGTTAAATGAGGGTGAATCACGATGGAAGAAAAGGGAAAAAATTATTCTAAGGAACTCCTAGGAAAAACAGTTGTGTCCAAATCTGGAAAGAAGTTTGGCGAAGTAGGAGATTTGATTTTTGAAGTCGGTTCAGGCGAATTGATTCACTTGCTTTTACGCAACCCAACATCATATACTGATCGGATGGAATTAGAAAAAAGTAAAGAAGGACAAATTCTCATTCCGTTTTCTGCCGTTATTGCAACAGGAGATTATATTGTCGTTGCGGAAGAAGATATAATTTAATTTTTTATTTCTTACTAAATTTCCAGATGAGTTTAAATTGGTTCTTGTAGCTTTCGTAAAATGTACTCTTTGTAGAAATGTTTAATAATTCTACTCTCTTCTGTTCTAAGATGAATATAAGTGCAATCAAGAAAATGATCATCGCTCTGGATAAGAAAAAGAAAATCCGCTTTATTTTCCTCTTTGGGAGCGTTGCCGAACAAAGGAATACTCCTCTTTCAGATGTAGATATAGCAATTTATTATGATGATTCTGCGGTTGAGCGGTTTAATTTCCGCAAGAAAGTGTCAGGATTTTTGCCAGATCTGCTAGATGTACAGATATTCCAGGATCTTCCTTTGGCAGTCCAACAAGAAGTGATTAAAGGAAAAGTGGTTTACTGCGACGACCGAGAGTTTATGATTTCAACGTGTATACGTGTCGTCCGTGAATTCAGTAGTTTTGAAAAATACTATCGCGCTTATCTCGATCCACTTCTACGTGAGGTTAGTGCATGAATCTTAAGGAAAAAATAGTATTGAAGTTTGATGATGTGAATCAATATTTGACAGAGTTAGAGGACATTCTACCGGAAACAGAAGAGGAATATAAAACAAACCTTACGAGACGAAGAGCGTGTGAGAAAACGATTGAGCTAGCAATTGAAGGAATTATTGACGTGATGGCGATGTTGGTTTCTCACTTAAAACTAGGAGTTCCTCAGAACGAAGATGATATTATTAAAATACTAGAAAAGAAAAAAGTGCTGTCACCCACATTGGCGGCAAGAATAAGAGAAATGAAAGGCTTTCGGAATATTCTCGTTCACAAATATGGCAATATTGATGACAGTAAAGCGTACTCCTCTTTGCAGGAAGAGTTAGAGGATTTTTCGCTTTTTGAGAAGGAAATTAAAAATTATCTTAAGAAAAGATAAAAAGATTAACTTTTCCTTTCCGCTCTTGCCATCGCCACAAATTCTTCGGGTAATGCTGAAACAGGAACAGTTCTTTTGTGATGACTGGTTGAACCAACCGTAAATTCTTCATCAATTTTCTTCATGTATTCTTTGACACGACTAACAACGGTGCTGAGCAAGAAGTTTTGCACTTTTTCTTCAAAGATTTCGCTCACGTTACCAAATTCGGCAATCCGATACAGATTAGCATTTGTTTCAATGAGATGGAGATCTTTAATTCTTTTTAATTGACGACGGATATTGGAACTGGCAATGCCTAACATTGGTAATTGAAGGGACTTACGTGTTCCCATGACATGATTTTTAATTTCTTCTGAATGGAGTTCTTCCTTGCGTTGTTTTGCTTGTAGTAAGACATAGAAAATATCAACAACAACGTCACGGGAATCTCCCGGTTGAAGCAAGCCGACAGAAAGACAAAATTTACGAACAAGTTCCCGACCACTCATTGTTGGTTT
Organism: Candidatus Woesearchaeota archaeon; assembly: GCA_013331555.1. Taxonomy (GTDB): domain Archaea; phylum Nanobdellota; class Nanobdellia; order Woesearchaeales; family GW2011-AR9; genus UBA10204; species UBA10204 sp10204u. Next base: position 2,532 of record DUGB01000117.1, on the reverse strand, counting down.
CTCGTAGCGGCGGAGTGTTATTTCAGCTAATGGTGTATCACGACTAATTTTTCCCATGGGTATCCCTCTTTTTTATTTGTGTAAGTACCAAAAGATAAATTGGTTTTTGGTTTTTTGATCAAGACGAGCGAAATAGTGGCGTTCAAGCTGAACAATGTCACCAACGTTTAATCCAGTCAAAGGATCTTCACCAAGACCTGAGACCGTTGAACCGTTGTCAAGCGTAACTTCGATTTGAGGCAACGCTGATGACTGCGGAAGCCAATGCATGATGAGCCCTTTCTTCTGATTGTCTTTGTAATCTTCATAACTTTCTGATACAAAAAGATATTTTTTCTTTTCGATTTTAAAATTGCAGTAGTCCATTAAGCGATGGATTTTCCCCTCTTCCAGTTTATCAACATCACGCTGGCTGAGGAAGACTTTGCTGGCGACGGGAATTGTACGCTGACCGCGCTGAGGATAATCAGGATGAAGATCAAGAGTAGCTGTTTTAGAGGGAGCACCATTAATGGTAATAGGAACGGGATTTTCAACGAAAAAGTAACGGTTTGATGTTGGTTCAATAATTTCGCGATTAAATGAATTGATGTTTTTCCAAAATTCATCGATACTAACCGTTTTGTCGTTAAGACTTAAGCCAATTTCTAAAGCAAATTTTCGGAACGCTCCAGGTTGATAACCACGGCGACGAAGTGCAGGTAAGAAAGGCAGACGAATATCCTCCCAGCCATGATATTCGTGTTGTTCAATCGCACGGCGAGTTTTGGATGTGCTTAATTCATAGCCCTCAAAGTTAATTCTTCCCCAGTGTTTATACTCTGGTGGCTGCCAGCCAAGGCATTCCATAATTAAACGTTCTTTAATGGCGTTATCAGCATGATCTTTACCGTTGAGGACATGAGTGACACCAAGTTCATGGTCATCAACAGCAACCGCAAACACCATCAATGGCCAGACGCGTTGTTCTTTACCGGTTTTAGGATGAACATGCTCGACAATGCGCATGATGCCAAAGTCACGGAGAGCGGGATTCTTGTGGCTAATATCTGTTTTAAGCCGAACAACAGCTTCCCCTTCAGCATACCCATTGAAGAGCTTGGCAAAGCGATGTTGATTTTCTTTAAGAGTATTGTTTCGACAAGGACAGGCCTGTCCATTGTTTTTGAGTTCCTTGAATACGTCAGCAGGACACGTACAGACATATGTTTTATTCAGTTGAATCAATTTTTCGGCATAATCATAATAGATCCCGAGCCGAGATGATTGAAGAATAGTCTGAGCAACATGATTATTGGTGAGCCACTGAGCATCACGTTCAATAAGTTCATAGGCTTGAGGATAAATGTTTTCAGGATTAGTATCTTCAATACGGAGGAGAAATTTACCCTGATACATTTCAGCGTACGCTGCGTTGAGGCACACACCATAGGCATGACCAATGTGTAAAGGTCCGCTAGGTGATGGTGCAATACGAACAACGACTTTACCTTGCTGAGCATTAGGAAGTGGTTTCAAAGGACCTTCAATTTTTTCTTCCTGGGCTTGGAGGAGTTCAGGAGCAAGTTTTTGAAGTTTTTCAGTGAGCTGAGGGAGAGACAGTTTCTCGACATCTTTAATTGTAGCGGCAATGGCTTTTTGAACAGCAGGAACCTGCGTGCGGAGGGTTGGATTTTCTTTGAGAACTTGACCAAGAATAACGTTAAGATTAACTTTACCCTGGAAGTCTAACGCATTTTTAAGAGCGTGCTTGAGAATAATGTCTTTCATTAACGATAGGAATAAAAAGACAATTATTAAATGTTTTGATTGGTGACCGTTATTTCCGCTTTTGGGAAGCGATGATCAGATTGATAATAGCAACGAGACTGAGAACAATTCCGCAATATAAAGAGACCAAAATAATGCCAAAGCTCTTTTCCCATCCTACCGCAGCATAGATATTCTTAGCTTGGAGGATGAAGGTAAGCACAACGAAAGAGACAGGAATGATTAAACTCTGAAAGTAGTGCGGTGGATGAGATAGAATATAACGAATGCCAAGAGTAATAACGAGAATGAAAGGAATAAAGAGGTATGCCCATAAAAATAGTTTGTACGTTATTGTGTAAGGTGTATCAGCATAAAAATAGTTTGTCGTTTCACCATCGGGATTGATAATAGTTTCGGTGGTAGTAAGTTCCTGCTGATGCTCTTGAAAATATTGTTGGTCTAATTGGTTAAAGTACGTGCTGATGGAAAATAGGAGTACTGTGACAACAATGATGGTAAAAATAGACCATTGCAACGTTTTCATGTTAATTTTAGAGAAGATGTAAAGATAAAAATGTTTTGGTCAGAAAGACCATCCAACCCCACTATTTTTTAAACAAAAACAACTTTGTTGATGAGATGTATTGGTTATTCTTTGCGTTGATTGAGCCGATTCTTCATGGGTCCGCCAATGTCATTGATAACTATTTTATTAATACGATCTTTAGAAAAACAACAACACTTATGTTTTTTGCTTCTTTTACGAATGTACTATTTTTG
>DUGB01000037.1 GCA_013331555.1 Candidatus Woesearchaeota archaeon | reverse complement strand
TACAAACTCTGTCGCCCCATTTTCTGCATATGTGGTGCTGTGATTTTCAAGGAAGTACACCGTATTGTTACTGGCATTGTATGTGTTGTAAACTGCTGTGCGTAAATCCTGGTATGTTGCTGTAAATGCTCCCCATTCATAGCTGTTCGCGGGAATGCTTTGATTGACATAGATTGTAGCATTGGGCGTAGGTCCGCAGTCAATACTAAGAACTTCTGCAACATTGACTGTACCATTGTAAAAGTTTCCGAAAAGATCATTTACACACAAATGTGTATCTGTCCCGGCATTTGATATTCCATCATTTCCTTGAAATCTGTTTCCCCATACTGAAACGTTGGCGCTGGTGGAGATAATATTGACCGCTTCTTGAGAAAAATCTCCGGTGAATGTATTATTTGTTATATTAGCATTGTCTGCATTATCAATTCTCACTCCTTCATTGTCTGAGGAATTGCCACTAAACGTATTATTAATAAATATAAACTCCAGTGAATTTGCAGCGTACGCTCCATATAAATCATTATCAATTAAACTATTATTTTCTACTCTTAACTGATCTGAGGAATTAAATGCATAAATCCCTACATAGAATTTTTTTATATTACAATTTTTAACTAAAACATTATCCTGGCCGGAGATATAAATGCCATATTCCGTTCCACTGTCATCTCCCGTGATATTGAAATTAGCACAATCTAAAATAATGTTTGATGCGGTGATGTTGAAACAGTTTGAAGTGGAATTAACATTGGCAGTCAGTGTTGTATTTGTTGAAACAAGTCCGCACGTTGCGGTCGTGTCAGCGATACTAAAGTCTTGAATTGAGGATTCGGTTGAAGCAGTCTCTATAATCGCGGCACCACTGATTAACGTTGTATCAAATTCTGAGTCTATAGAATTAGAATTATACGATTCAGTGAAGGTTCTATTTTGTTCGTTTGAAGAAAAATGAACGACACTAAAAAATGAAATCGTTAATAACATTAAACTCAGAGCGAGAATGCCAACCCACAAGAATGAATTTTGCTTTTTCTTGGATTGTAAGTACTTCTTCTGAATTTTTTTGGTTCTAATCATGATGGTTTACCTTTTTTCATAAGTTCTATTCTAACCGTGCTTCCTAGTGGAAACTCGTTCCAAAATTTTTGTGGCAACGGAATGCGTCGCTGATTTTTACCCTGTGCTTGAACCCGATCAACATAGAAAAAAGAAGAGTCTGTTAACAATTCAATTTTGACAAGAGAATCAAGCGTAAATTCTTTCCAGAATTTCTTTGGCAGTGGTATTTTCCGCTGTCGAGTACCTTGTGCTTGAATATGGTCAACGTAGTACATAAGTATACCTTATACTATGGTAAACTTACTGTATATTTATATAAATCTTTGGGTCTCAAAAATTCATTCCAAACAGAGAGTTTCTCACTCATTTGTAACTTTGTAGAAATTTTTTGAAATAGAGGGTTTTTGAACATATAAAAAATACTTAATTTAATTGTATTTGCTTATAGAAATATATATAAACACTCTGCAGATTATAACAATCAAAATAAGGTGTATCGTACCGCAGGGTTCTATGGTAAAAAAAAGAAGATCACAACTCATTTCTACAAAAGTTATACGAGCAATGATTGGTGTTCTATTTGTACTAAGCTTATTAAGTTTGCTTTTCTCCACGTACTTTATAATTTCTGCGAAAGAAAATGGGGAAGAAATCTCTCCCAATTCTCAAAGTAAAGGAGTAGCCAGCATTGTTATTCAACCTCCACAGGAACAAAATGCTGTTTCCGGACTCCAAAAAGGTGAGTAAGAAATATGGCTCTCTCTTCCAATCGAACCATTATGGGCTTGCTTTTCCTTGCGTTCACTTTAAGCATTCTCACCACCGTAGTTACCTTATCAAAATTTGATGCGTGGACTCTTTTAGAAGAAAAAGTAACCGGGGCAGCGTCAACGAGTGCAAGTGGGGAAAGCAATTTAACCATTGTTGCATCCACTTCTATTACGAACAATGTTGGTTCCATTAACTTTGGAACGGGATATGTAAATGCCAGCTGTGTGAGTTGCATGCTTGATTCTAACGGTTCGTTCGGAACGAATAGTCCGGGATCGTACAATTTCAGCTGTTGTGTTAACTTTACGAACGTGACGAGCGGTTTTTTATTGGAAAATACGGGAAACCTTAACATTTCTGTTAACTATTCTTGTCTAGGCAGTTGCACTGCCGCGGATTTCATCGGCGCAGGAACCAATCTTTTCCAATTTATTACTGCCCCAAATTCTCTCGAAAGCCAATCTCCAGAAACAGGGCAAATTGATACAGCGCTCTCCTGTTTTCAAAATAACAGCTGGAACACGACAACATATACTTCTGTTAGCACGGCAGGGCAGTACCTTTGTGGCAATAGCACCGTCTATCCGCTTGATTTTGATAATACCCGTGATGCCGCTGTAGTGCATATTCGGGTTAATATTAGTTCTTCAACAATTGGTACTGGAACGAGGAAAAATGCCACGTTTACGTTTGGTGCTCTCTCGAGCGGGTAAAAAATGACGCGCCTAAACCAATGGGAAAAAGTTATCTGGAGTAGTATTTTTGGTATTGTTGTTCTTGTTCTGTTAATCCCCGACATTCACGCGCTTTCCTTAACCGGAGAATTACTGAGCCCAATTATTTATGAAAAAGGAAAAGTAATCCGTAATCATTATCTCATTGAAGGGACAGACCGCGAAACAAATGTTTCTCTGAGCGGAGATTTATTAGAATATATTTCAATTGAAAATCTCAACCACGATAGTTTTGATCTTGTCATCCAATTCCCCCAAGTTTATATTACTCCTGGAATATATTGGTTTGGCTTGACTGTTCGAGAACTGCCGGTTGCAGAGGAAGGGATGAGTTCACTGGTTTCAGTCTCACGAAAATTTAAAGTGGAAGTGTACTCTGACGAAAAAGCGGTGGATGTTTCTTTGAGTGCTCAGGATATTAATCAAGGCACAATTGTTCCATTGACCATGACCGTCACCAGCAGAGGGTACAAAGATATAAACCAAATTTGGGGTGAAATTAGTATTTTGGATCAAACCGGCAAACAAATAGGCTGGGTAAAAACACCAACAAAACCTCTTCCTGCTCTCGCTGCTGAAACCATCACCGCTGAATTTAACACATCAACCATCCCTGCCGCAGAGTATCGTGCTTTTGGTATTCTCCATTATGATGACAAAGACAAAAAAGCCAATACCACTTTTCGTGTGGGAAATGTTGACCTTATCCTGTTGAATTATACTTCTGTTGTCGAACCTGGGTTTAACACGTTCACAATGCAAATTATGAACAATTGGGGTAATGAACTCAATGATGTTTTTGGTAAAGTATTTGTTCATGATGCGGAATTGCTTCATACGCCCAGTATTGATCTTGAACCTTGGCAGAAAGGAATCCTGCAGGGTATTATCAAAATTGAACTTGAACCAGGTGTCTATAACGGTTCAATCAACCTCTTTTTTGAAGGGGAGCAAAAAGAAGTTCCTATTCAACTTTCCGTTCTTGCTCCCTTGTTGCCATTAGTTGGACAAGCCACTGCTCAACCATCTTCATTTCCTTACGGCTGGGTGATCGGATTAGGAGCAGTCATCATACTTTTAATTATTGTAATTATCATTCTTACCAGAAAAAATAAATCAAATAACCATGAATTATGAACACTGGTTGGAAAAAGGATTAATTGTGATTATCATTATTGCTGCCGTTATGTTATTGATTACCTTGCGTTCTGAAACACCTTGTCTTAATCAGAGAATAATTCCCGCTTCTATTGAAGTCCAAGCAGGTGAATTAAAATACGTTGGATTCAATACTGATACTACGTCATTAAATTTTGGAAAAGTGTCTCCTGGTGCCATTGTCCGCCGATCGATAAAAATTGATTTTAGTCAAGCTACGAATGTCACAATTGCTTCTTTTGGAGAGATTGCTTCTTGGATGACAATTGATCATCCTTCATTTCCATTGTTATCGGGGCAACGACAAGAAGTAACTTTTGAAGTGACTGTTCCGGACGATACTGCAAATGGAATCTATACTGGAGAAGTAAAAGTGTGTTTTGAGAGTTGAATCATCTCTTCCTTTTCTTCTTTTTTTCTTTTCTCCTTTCAATAATATAAATAACAAAAAAGAGAATAATTATGATTAATAACATCAATGGTATAATGAATCCAGCGAATGCTGGCCCGTATTGCGCCGCTCTTCCTACGATCGCCCCCGCCCCTTTTTCTCGTGAAAGAATTGTAAAAGATTCTGTGGCTGTTCCAAAAGAATTACCGCTGATGATACTGAGGCTCAGAATATATTTTCCCGGCGGAATATCTTCCGGAAGAGTGATCTCTTTCGTAAATGAGGTTTGCATATCAAACGAAACATCTTCCCTTTCTTGATACCATTCTTTCCCATTAAAGTCATGAATACGATACAGTACAAGAACTGTATCAACTGGGCGTTGGCCTAACGAAACAATCATCACTACCGCAGTAAGATCATCTCCTGGATACGTTTCTTTCTTGGGAAGATCAAGGCTCGCATCAACAATAATTATGTCAGATTCAATCTCGATCGTCACTTGAATCTCCTTTGTCACGACCTTTCCATCTGCCATCCCCGTGATTGTTATTGTTCCTGTATAGACCCCTGTTTCACTTCTCTTGCTGGGATTGAACCGCAGAAGCAGTTCCTGCGTTCCATCAATTGGAATGACGCCGGCTGATGGTGTAATCTCCAACACAGAAGATAAAGAATGTGAAACGCTGAACTCAATGTGCATGTTTCCTTTATTGGAAAGGACAATGTTTTTCTCTATTGATTGTGATCGCTTAATATTAACGCCAATACTACGATCACTGATCTCAAAATCAATTTTGGGCTTTATTGGTGGGAGGTTGCTTCCCTCTGCGCCCGTACCACCCGAAACTGCTTCTCCTGGAGCGCCCGGAGAAACTGGTGTTGTGACATTAGAACTACTAATTGTCAAATTGAATATTGTTGACGCGTTGAGGATCATACAGCCAGAAGCATCAATAACCGTAATTTCAATAGGATGAGTTCCATTATCAGCACTTTGCGGTGTAAACTGAATATAACCGCTCTGGTTAATATCGAATAAAGATGTATTGTCACTGTACGTTATGCTCGTATTCGGACCAAAAAAAGTAGCATTTGCTTGATAGGTGAAAATTGTTGCGGGAACAGCGCTTTGAGTGGGAATGAGAGACAATTGCGGTGCTTTTCCTAGACAAAGAAATGCCGTTCCCGTATTTGATGCCGAAGCATTCCCCGTCAACGTAACAATAATCAAGAAATGAAACAGATTAACTACAACTAAGAAGAGTGCAACAAAAAACAGAACCTCTTTTTTATTCATGGGCTAACAGAAGAAATGAAGATATAAATATCTTCTCTTTCTCCCATTTCACGCTTTCGTTGGATGATGACAGAAATGGCAGTAGACATTCCGTATGCCGCCAAAAACATAAACCTCAAACTTTGACTTGCAATGAGAGCAATCTACTGTTTTCTTTTGAATCTCAACCACCTATTTAGAATTGAAAATAGAGAAGAAAATAAATAATATATAAAAATTTCGAAAAAGTCTTTATGCCGAAGCCAATTTCCAGATAGTCTTTAAAGCGACAATCACCGCAGCGGGAACAACAAAGACCACAATATTAACTAAGATACTGCGTAGATATTCTCCAACTACAGGAATTAGTCCTAAATTAACGATTCCTGCCAGCATAAGCGCAATAGACGCAACTAAGAAAGGCACTGTTTCCTTTGCCGTCAAGTTAAATAATCCTACGACAAACCCAAGAAGGACAAGTGCTGCAATCAAAAATTCTGCACTAACCACATTTCGAAAGAAACCAGCAAGAATTGCGACAAGCAACCCGACAAAAAAAGCATAATGTGCCAACCGATGAAGCTCCACACGCTTTGAAGACGATTTTTTAACCATCCATAATCACCTCAATATATATATTCGATAGAGATAATGTGACTATATAAATCATTCGGTTGGTCTGGATTGAAAGAACGCAACGTTTTTTATATGGTCCATTAGAGTTAGTTAACCATGAACAACGACTTCACCCTTGCCAAATGTAAAACCAAAGCGGCGTTTATGGCGAAACTTCGCCACAAGCAGACACTCAACCTGAAAAAGATTGCTGGAACATTTGAAACGTTGCTCCAAACTGACATTCTCATTGTTATTATCGTTGATGGAATCGAAGTTGTGGTGCAGAGTTATGGTGACCTATTATTCAAGAATTCTACCGATACAGAACTGCTGGAAAAAATTGCACAAGAAATTTATGGTGCTGGATTTGGGTGAACTCTCTCAACGTATTTTTGTTGCGCATAAACACACATCGCATCAACAAGTAGCGTGAGGACAGGAACACTATCTCTCGGAATAGTAAAATATTCATTAATACTTTCTTCCTCTACATGCCCTAATATTCCCAAAAGACCAACAACCACTTGTGCTGGAACCTCTCCAATAACATGAGTTTCTGGATTAATTCCCTCATTCATTAAGCTCGCAAGACCGCTTTTCTCTCCAACATAGCCAACTGTTATTTTAGTAGGCCCTTGCATTAGATAAACAATTCCAGTATCAATATCAATATTCATGTGTGGAGTTGGCAGATTCTCAAAACTAAGAACGCCTTGTTTTCCTTCCACTAATGTATCATACAGTTCTCGTAGTTCCATTGTTACAACTCAATTATTCTTCCTGTTTTACCAACATTGATAACTTTCGTTTTCCCAATCATTTCTTCAATACCATGGGTTTCATGAATATGGCCGCAAATGTGAACATCCGGTTGGAAGTCCTCGATTGCTTTTCGTACACCCGTACTACCCCACCCAGGTATCTTCAATCCAATGATACTGTCGCTTGGCTGCACATGCGTGACCATAATCTTTTTCTTGATCTGACCAAGAGAAGAATGTGCTTTGTGCAGGGTATTAAAAAATGATTCTTCATCAAGTTGATGCACACCAATATCCCCATACCCGCAGCCGAAAATCCCCACATCACCGAATTTGAGAGCATAACCATGTAAATTTTTGACTCCATATTTTTCAACCAAGAAATTGATATCCGCCAAGCCTTCGTGATTTCCCGGCACAACAGCAACGTCTAAACCTTGTTCTTTAAATGGCCTGATCAGCCCTTCTGTACTTTCGCCGAAATCAACTAAATCACCTGCTAAAAGAACCAGATCAACGCGTTCACGGGCGCCTTTGGCTGCCATTTCAACCATAAATGCTTTATCGCCATGGATATCGCTCAGAGCAAGGATTTTCATGGTTTGTTTGAAAGAGTGCCTGATTTAAAAATATTTCTCACTTATCTGTGATAAATTAACTGTTTGAGAAACATAGTAACTTATTTATACTCTGGAAGAAAGTTCTGCGCATGGTTCTTACCAAAGACGAAACAAGAATATTCAACTCTATTACTATCGCTTCAGAAAATGATCCTCTCGACCCAGAATTTCCTTCGGACGACCCAAAGTTTCCCGCTACTCCCACTTATCCTATAAACGTTTCAGGATTTTCTAACGTCTTGTTTAAAGATGAAAGTCATAACCCCACCGGAACTCATAAAGATCGGATGGCCTGGGAAATGGTCGTAACATATAAACAGTTTCTTCTCGCCAAGAAAACAGGTAAAATTTCTTTCCTTCCACAGATGTCCATAATCACTTCTGGATCGGCCGGATTTGCCATCCAAACTCAACTCAAAAAGTACAATCTTCCGAACCTGAAATGTCTTGTTGACATTAAACTTAACCCCGCAATAAAAAAAGCGTTGGAAAAAATTGGATGTGAGATATATGAACACGATCTTTCCACACAATCATTTCACTGGCGGGAAATCCTTACACTCACGCATAATCCTCAAGGAATTGACATCACTTCTTCTGAAGCGCTTGACCCAACCACTCGCTTTTATGACTGGCTTAGTTATGAAATTATTAATAGTTCACCGGATTATTGTTTTATTCCGTTTGGCACCGGTAATTTGTATGAAAACATTCTCAATATCAATAAAAGAGAAATAACTACATTTAAACACGATCCTCGTTTTCAGGGAGACATAAAAAAATTACGTCAATGTCATTTTATTGGTGCTAGCACAAATAATTCTAAAAGCAAAGCTGATAAGTTATATTCTCCTCACCTTCCTTTTGTCCATTATGACGAGCAGTGGATTCGATTATACAAGTATGCCGGATTCTGCGGAGAACAATCTAACGTTCATCTTCTGGAAGAAAAATATCTTGACGACGCGATTAAACTAGGCACTAAACTCAGACTTACTTTTGAGCCGTCGGGTATTGCCGGGCTAGCAATGCTCTTGCAAATGAAAAAAATAATTCCGAAAAACGCTACAGTTTTAATCATCAACACAGGAAAGACAAAATACTAACCTCTACTCCTCTTTTCCCATTCGTACTTTCCCGCGCAGTTTCAGATCCAACACTAAATCTTCCAACTTCTTTAATTCATACTTCACTGCGTCGACTTTTCGACGCACTTCATTATCGCGGAAATCAAACTTCAATAACTCTCCATAGAAGACATCAACTTGATCTTTGATTTTCAAAACAGACTGCACATCACCTTTTCCTGCTAAGAATACTGCCCGTCGTGTTAATTCTCCTGGTAGATCACATAACCCCAAAATGTAATGCTCACCTAAGACATCAAGATCAGGCAGCTTTCCTGATTTTACAAACTCGTAGTATAATACTGCTTCAACATACTCTTGAATCGCAACTTTATAACTGCCCTCATACACCATTTTAGCATTGTGCATGGCAATCACATCTAGTTCCTTTTTCTGCTTTTCAATTTCCTTGAACAACTTTCCTGCTTCCGTCATTTCACTTCGATGAACAGAATAGATCAACTGTTTGCTAAGCTTGAGAACATCGCGGCTCTTCTTGATGAGATTCTCTCTTTCTTCATCATACTGCTGTACATCTTTGCGTAACTGTGCAAAATTTACCATAACCACTATCTGACTACTAGGGTATATAATTCTTTCTCTCCATCTCCCGAACAAATGACAGTATCTCCGAATAAGAAGTACCTTTTAAAAGTGGTAAGGAAAACCTTTAAACTTTTGTTATTTATAATCCATTATGAACCGTGAAAGCCTTGCTTTAAATCTTAATGCTTTACGGCATTTTATCAATAATTCTCTGGGGGTGCATAGATCGAGTCACGAAGTGACTGGATTTGAA
>DUGB01000108.1 GCA_013331555.1 Candidatus Woesearchaeota archaeon | reverse complement strand
GCAAACTGTCAAACTTGGGTTAAAGAAAAAATAAATCTACCTTCTCTTTTTGGTGCTGCGTTCCGGATTAAGAAAAGTGAACTTCTTCACGACCTTCGTCTTCTGCCCAGTTTTGAAGAATGTGTCAACGATAAACTCCAATTTAATCTTTTAACACGCATCCATAATCTACGCCCTGATGACGCTTTTATTGAACCCTGCGGTGTTGGGTATATCCAGCACAATCCACCTGCTCCAACCTTAACGGAAGAAGAGATGGATTTCATCTACGAATTTCCATTTACCCGTCAACTTCATCCTCACACCAAAAACAAAGCTTGGAATGAATCAATGGTGGGAAAACTTCAATCATCAGTGATCATTGGTCGTGGCTGTTGGGGAAGTTGCAATTTTTGTGTTATTCCACTTGTGCAAGGCAAAGATGTCGCTAAACGGAGCACAGAAAGTGTTCTCAAAGAAATTGAAACACTTTATACTTCTGGTGTGCATAAAATTAACGATTTGACTCTTCCTACTCTGAATATGTACGGTTCATCCTGCGAATTGTATGATCATCCTGAACATCTTCATTCGCCGATCGTTGACAAAGAAATAACCTATCATACTAAAAAGCAATATTGCAATCAACAGTGCGTTGGCTGTCCTCATCGTAAAATAAGTGATCAGCTCTACCCTCTGTTGGAAGGTGTTGAAAAGCTCAACCAAAAATATGCACATACTTCACTAGAATTACGCAGCGCTATCCGTCATGATATTATCCTTGACCAGCCTAAGCTCTTCCGTAAGATTATGCAGTTTATTTCTCGACTCAAAATAGCTCCTGAACATATTTCTGATCAAGTTTTGAAGAACATGAACAAAAGTACGCAAGATGCCTTTGTTCGCTTTCTCGCAGAGTATAAAAAAATAAATCAAGAGCAAGGAACACACAAAAATCTCGTTCCTTACTTTGTTGCTGCTCATCCAGGATCGACGGAAGAATCAATGCAAGAATTGAAAGAGTTTTGTACAAAAAATGATCTTTTCGTTAATTTGACTCAAGTATTTACACCGACTCCAGGAACAGTTTCCACAGCCATGTATTACAGCGGTGAGAACCCCTTAACACGAGAAAAAATTCACGTTCCACGTGCGTTTCGGGAAAAGAAAGATCAAAAGAATATTCTTCTTATTCAGGATAATGAAGATGCGAGTGATATGAATAGTTAAATGTTCAAGAAAATTAAAAAATAATTATTAATGCCTCACCACTTCAGAGAGTATTTTATCTAAATCATTTTCCGCAGTTCCGTACATCTTACTCATCACATAATCTGGAGCTGGTTGTTCTCTCAACTCCTGTTCGGAGAGTGAAGAAGTACCAATGACAACGGTTTGAGGATTGACTCGCTTGATTTTATCAATTAAAGCATAACCAATATTCTCAAGGGAACGACAGTATTGTTTAAAATCAGTGTTCTCTAAATCGCCCATATTCTTGATTGGCATCCTGTGGTCAAGGAGTACAATATCATATCCTCTTGGGATCATTGCTTCAGCATCGATATAACATCGAGCAACATCATACCTCAAATCAGGACAATATTGCTTGCCAACGTTCTCAACTGCCGATTCTTGTGCTTTGAGTGGATCTCTCTGGTCTTCAACAATTAATACTTTAGCCATTTTTCTCCCTCATATTAAAACCTAACGCTTCCCATCGTGCTTTGTTTCGCTCATCATCAAAGTTTTGGATCATATCTGTTGCAATTCTGTTAACGACAAGTCCTTCTTTTCTAAAGTAATTCGCTAGAGTCTCTCCCACCATTCGCTCAGCTTCAGCGGGGATCGATCCAAAATCAGTAGAGTATTGGGACAACTCCAATGTACCATTATCTCTTAAATAGTACTCTCCACCTCCCAAAACATCTTCTCTCCGAAGACCAAATTTTTTGGCAATGTGTTTATGTAAAACACCCCTTGGGTTTGGTACTGAGTATATTCCTAGTGTTTTTTCATCATCTAAATGAACGATGAATTTACTATCCTTTGAAGGGTCTGCCCCCACATTTCCAATCTTATATTCTAAATTTTTTGTTGTCATATTATTGCCTCCAATTATCTTAGTTATATCTACCTATTAGTAGTAAAAAGACTATTCAAGTATTACCTCCACCATAAGGGGGAGTACTAAGAAAAGTTTAAAAGCAACGAACCATTTCCATAGTTATGAACATTGAAATCTTGGAAACAATCGGCCTGACTAAAGCTGAAATCAAAGTCTATCTTGCTCTTCTGGAAATTGGATCTTCGACTACTGGACCAATTGTTGAAAAATCAGGGGCTTCTTCCTCAAAAATTTATGAAATTCTTGAAAAACTTATTCAGAAAGGGTTGGCTAGTTTCGTTATTGAATCTGGCATGAAATATTTTGAAGCAGCTCAACCTTCACGTCTTCTTGATTACATGAGGGAAAAAGAAGAATCGCTTACAAAACAAAGGCAAGAGCTCCAGAATATCATTCCTGAACTTGAACTCAAGAGAAAATATTCCAAGCAAAAATCTGAAGCGACGATATTTAGAGGGCTGAAAGGTGTCAAGACTGCCTATGAAGATATCTTGAAGACTCTCAAGTCTGGGGAGGAGTATTATGTTACGGGAGGAATGTTGCCTCATAAACCATACTTTACATACATCGCTGAGTTTCACAAACGACGCTCAAAAATGGGAATTAACGTAAAATTATTATATACTGACCTTGCTAAAAGTATCGCTCATAATATTCAAGACCTACCTGGAACAAAAATTAAGTTTGCACCAAATCAATTTCTTTCTTCCTGTTTTGTAGTAATGTATCAAACGAAAACGCTTATTACTGTTGCCTCTAAAAGCGATCTCACTCTTTTTCAGATCGACAATAAAGAAGTCACCGCATCATTCATTGCTCAGTTTAAGTTACTTTGGAATCAAGAATAAAACTCATCACTTACTCATTCGCCACAATACTTCAAACGCATCACGAAATCCCTGTGCGACTTCTTTCTGACGGATTACAATCGCAATCGGATCGCTTCCCCAGACAACGATCGCAACCGTATTCCCATAAATATATTGCGCCATCGGGCTTTTATTGAAGTTGCGGATATACCGCACTGAACATAATGGCAGTTTCCGCAATTCTTCCGCGTTCAACGAGCGATAACTTTCATCAAAAATCATCCTTGTCGCAATCTTATTTTCTTTGCGGAGCAAGTGGTACTTTGGAAAAAAGTAATGTAAAATCGAAGATACTCGCACTGCTGTTGCGTTGACTAACACTTCGTTCCCTTCTTTAATCTGGTCTTTGAGGACCATTCGCAGGCCTTCCTTGCCGCGGAAAAACAACGTTTCTTTTTTACCGTGAATCGCGTTGAATTTTTGTTGCAAGTCGGGTAATATTTCATCTACCTCTTTTTGAAGCGTATTAACTTTCTCTACAATTTTACTTGGATCAGTGATGGAATACACTTTTACACTATTTTCTTTCATATACCCAACCAAGCCTTTCTGAATTAACCTTTCTAAGCAATCGTAGACATTTCGGCGATGGATTCCTGTTTTCTGGGAAATATCTCCGGCGGAACTTGTTCCCTCGTTCAGAAGCATGGTATAGATTTTAATTTCAAGTGCTGTTAATCCTAATTGTTCTAAAACCTGTTTCATTAGTCTCTAAAATTAAGAATACTATAAAAAAGTTGTGGCGATGTTGGTAGCCACAATTATGATGTCTCTACTCAAACTCCACCACCAATAATCTTTTTAAACCACGTCTCTTCAAGTACTCATGCTCGGTCTTTCCCCAGAAACAAGAATAAAAATAGAGAAAAAAAGTTCTCATTTTCTTAGAGTTCTCAAACAATCCATTCGCCCTCAAAATGAGAATGTCCTTATCATCACTGACTATGGTCACCCTGATCGCAATTTATCCAGCATGCTGGGGTACGGTTATTATCATGCTGCCAAGAAAAAGAATTATCCGACAGAACTCGTTTTTCAGGATGTCAAGAAGGGCTTCATGCAAGTTGATTCTCATATTGTCACCGCTCTTCAAAATCTTTCTCAACCGAGTATCGTTATCCTTGCCACCTCCAATAAATTAGGTCGAATCGGTGACGAAAAAAGCTTTCGCGCGTTCTGCAAAGATCACGGTCATCGTTTTCTCTCTGCAACTGGCCTAGGAGATGTGAGTCCACAATACTTTGATCTTTTTCTTGATGCCATGAATGTTAACTACACTCGCTTAGCGAAGAAAGGACTTGCGATCAAAAAGATCTGGGACAAAGCGAAAGAAATTCGTGTTAAAACCGCTGCTGGAACTGATCTCATCTTTGATGTTGAAAACAAAAGTGCCATTGCGAACATCGGTTGTTATCATGAACAAGGGGAAGGCGGCAACATGCCTGCGGGAGAAGTCTACATCGCACCTCGTGGTATTGAGAATGTCAATGGAGTGGTTGTCATTGATGGCAGTATTAAAACGGTTGATGGCGCAATGCTTGTAAAAAGCCCTTTAACCGTTGTCATTGAGAACGGTCACGTCATCCGCATGGAAGGTGAGCATGCCCCTTTGCTCGAAAAAACATTCCAAGCATTTGAAGATCGCGCGAAATATCCTGAACGCGTGCGTTTCGTGAGTGAGCTAGGCGTTGGCATTAATCCAGCGGCAGTTCTAATCGGTTCCATGATCATGGATGAGAAAGTTCTTGGCACTGCTCATATTGCGTTTGGGAGTAACTCGTGGTTTGGTGGCGACATCAAAACTATTTTTCATGGCGATCAAGTGTTCAAGAATCCTATTTTTTATGTTGATGGCAATAAGATGGAATTTTGAATCTCTCCCGACAAAGATTTATAGTTTAACTTTACTCCTCACTCTCCAATGAAACAAGAAGTATATCCTGACATTTTATTAGAAAACTATGACTTAGTCCTGCATGCATATCCTCAACTCTTTCGCTTGAGAGAAGAAGTTGCAGAAATCCTACACATTCATTTTAGAGATTCTGAGAGAATTCTCATTGAAATCGGTTGCGGTGCAGGAGCAACAACGGAGTATATTCTGAGACAAAATCCCAAACTAAAGATTATTGCTATTGATCGAGACCAAAGAATGATCGATCGTCTGAAAGAGAATTTGCCTGAGTTTGTTAAAACCAGAAGATTAATTCCTCTAACCATAGACATTTTCAAATATATTCTAACTCTTGATGACTCCAGCATAGATGGGATTGCATCTTCCTGGACAATTCATAATTTTTCCCAAAAACAGCGAACTAAATTATTGCATGCAATTTATCGTGTTTTAAAACCCAATGGCATCTTTGTTAATATGGATAAATATGTTCTCGATAATCCTCAGGATGAACAGAGGTCGTTTGATGAAGTAGTTAAAAGACTTAAAGAAATCCCTCAACCTGAAGTTGCTGCCGCAGCTATCCAACACGAGCAAGAAGATCGAGAAGTAGATATTATTATGAAAGAAAAAGAATCTCTTTCTGAAATGGCAAAAATGGGTTTCAAGAATGTTCAAATTCATATCAGGATAGGTCGGGAAGTCGTAGTGTCTTGTTTAAAATGAATGTGTCCAGTTCTCTCGACTCTTCTTCAAGACCGTTCCTTCAACTCTTCTCGCTCAACATCGACAATAGTAGAAGGATGTCCTTCTTTTGGTCCTTCATAAATAATAAAATCAACTCCTTTTTGAACTTCGGGATCAAGACTTTCTAATGTTGTCATGAACGGTTGTCCCGCTTTATTTGCTGATGTTGTCACAATAGGAATACCTGCTTCTCTTACAATATCACTAAACCAATGTTTTGGAATTCTCACGCCAATGACATCTCGTCCAGGTGCTACATTCGTAGCAATTGTCTTTTTCTGTTTCAATTTTAATAACAACGTATATGGTCCAGGCAGTTTAGCTAACCATTTTTCTGCTTTTGGTGTCATCACACAATTTTGCTTGATCCATTCTACAGATGGCGCCCAGACCGAAAATGGATTTGTCGGACGATCTTTTAAATCACGTATTTTTTGCACAGAAGGAAAAAGAAAAGCACTGCTCCCTAACCCATAAATGGTGTCTGTCGGGTGAATGAACACAACCCCTAGTTTTACCTTACCAACCAATTCTTTCTTTCGCAACAGTACTTCTGCTTTCGTCAGGACTTCCATTAGGAGGTGGAGAGACAGTGCTTTTATATATTTTACTTCACCGAGGTGGGTGATGGCTTAGACTATGCCTTGTTCTACAAAATCATCTAAAAATGCTTGTCGTTCGGGTATCATGATATCCTCCTCTTGGTATTTTACTAACAAATAATTAATTCTTTCTCTCCATTTCATCATAACCACCCTCCGCTGAGTTGATAGTCAAACGTATCTTCCTTGGCCGCAATGGTTCGTTCCGTCATGGAGCGCACTTGCTCCTCAAATAAACGCTTAATCGTTCTTGTCGTCAAATCAACCATGTGGAGATCACCTCTTTTTTTAAGCGGGGCCAAGGAAACAACGCCTTAACAACCATCGCTGTACACTTTACTGGAGATGGTCTTTTATATAGCCTGTCCGAGGTTGTCCAGTGACCAGTGGTTCTGGAGTATTGTTAAGTGAAGTCAGAATTTCAAATAATGAGATTGCAGATCTTAGGCTTACAGCCAGTATGTCAAAAAAAGACTATACTGTATTAAATGCGATCACGAAGGCGCCTAACTCGAAAAAAATATATAGCTCATAGTTAGTACTAATATTATCGCAGAATCTAACATGACAAAGAGAAATAAAAAAGAATTATCGCCAGAACAACGTGGAGAACTACTCAGAATATTGAAAACCAGTTTTGAGAGAAACATGAATCATCATAAAGACCTTGAATGGGCTAAAGTACAAGCAAAGTTGGAAGCTAATACTAAAAAACTGTGGTCACTCAGTGAAATGGAAAGAACTGGCGGTG
>DUGB01000083.1 GCA_013331555.1 Candidatus Woesearchaeota archaeon | reverse complement strand
AGACTTACTGCCGATATTATAGTATCCGAAGTGTACACTACGTCTCTCGAAATGGTTACTGCAGTCTCTGACGTTTCGAGGCAACAAGCATCTTGCTCTATGGACGTTAGCACAGAACAAGGTGAATATCAGGTTTTGGGAGATTGCAAAGTTCTCCAGGGACAACATCGAGATCTAACGGAAAACCCGAGAGTAATTGTCCGTCATAGTTTACGGCCGGTTCAAAACAGAGGTGGAAGCACTATTCTTAGTATTGACTCTTTTTTTCCAATCTAACAATCCACCACCTAAAATCTTTTAAAATAGCATTTTTTCAATAGAGATATGTCTAAAATTCATCTTCTTAGTGAGGATATTATCAATAAAATTGCTGCCGGGGAAGTCATTGAACGACCGGCATCCGTTCTTAAAGAATTAATTGAAAATTCGTTGGACGCACACGCAACAATAATCAATATCACACTCGAAGACTTTGGAAAAAAACGTATTGAAATAAGAGACAATGGTGACGGGATCGAACCAGATGACGCTGAACAGGCAGTTCTGCGCCATGCCACCAGTAAAATTACAACCGCTGATGATCTGACTGCCATTACGACGTTTGGATTTCGAGGCGAAGCATTGGCATCCATCGCCGCAGTTTCAAAACTGACTTTAACCACAAAAACAGAAACACAGCCAACAGGCATAATGATGACATTAGAAGGTGGAAAAATAATCACAACACAGGAATGTGCTGCTGAACAAGGAACAACTCTTCTGATAGAAAATATTTTCTTTAATACCCCTGCCCGAAAAAAATTCCTCAAAACTGATCATGTAGAACTGCGCCATTGTGTTGATGTTGTCACACATTATGCCCTCATCAATAACAACGTGACGTTTAAACTGACCCATAATCAAACCGTACTGATCCATTCTCCCGCCCTTCCTCATCTTTTGGAAAAAATCGCCAGTATTTATGGTGCAGTAACTGCCAAAGATCTTGTCCTTGTACATTATTCACAGGAAGATATTACCCTCACTGGATATATCAGCACTCCCTACAACGCTCGCAATGACAAAAACTATCAATCACTCTTCGTCAACGGACGCTGGGTGCGCAGTGAAATTATAAGTTCCGCGATTTATGAAGGATATCATTCCCTTCTTTTTGTCAATAAACATCCTATTTTTGTACTCAATCTCACCCTGAACCCCAAAACAATTGATGTCAACGTTCATCCCAACAAAATGGAAGTAAAATTTGAACAAAATGACCACATTCATAACATTATCAAATCAGGCGTGAGACAAGCCCTGCAGCAGCACAATCTCATTCCCACGCTCAGTTTTGCAGAAAAACAACAAATAACATTACCGACAAAACAAGCAAAATATACATTTGAACAAAGTGCGCAGACAACTCTCCAGGTTCGAGAGAAAAGTCCTGAAATATATAACCTAAATCCAGCACCCGACATTGTCAAGCCTACTGAAACAAAAGTGGTAAATACCTCACCACCCCAAATTTCAAAACTGCCGCCATTAAAAATTCTCGGCCAGATCCATAAAACATTTTTTATCGCTGAAACACCTGGCGGCGTTGTTTTCATTGATCAGCATGCTATGCACGAACGTGTATTATATGAGCAGTTTATGCATCAACTTCTCAACAAGGAAATTGCTATTCAACATTTGCTTAAACCATCAATCCTAGAATGTTCTGCCTCAGAAACAATTATCCTAAAACAACTGCAGGAAGAATTGGAACAATTTGGATTCACTATTGAAACATTTGGAGAAAATACGTTTTTGCTCAAAACAATCCCGTCAGTATTTTCGCGGCTGCAGGATGCAACCATCATCCATGATCTTCTTGGAATTGCAACTGAAAAAAAGAATAAACTTCTCGAAGTAAAAGAAGAAATCATTACACGCATGGCCTGCCGTGCTGCGGTCATGGCTGGAGAGGAATTAACAATCAATCAGGTCTCAGTAATTTTGCAGGATTTAGAAAAAACAGAACTTCCCTATACTTGCCCCCATGGACGACCAACGATCATCAAAACCACAACCGATGAATTAGAGAAGAAGTTTAGAAGGAAGTAGGATTAACCTGGAGGAAGTCTTGGATAAGGATCTGGAACTTCATCATCATACCCAAGAACCTGCTCACCAAAAATTCGATCGCCTCCAAATGGTGGAACTGTTTTTTGACCGAACTTAGTTTGGAAGTATTCAAAAAGTGGACTTTGGTCTCCATTAAGAAGGGATACAAGAACATCCGGAAGGGTATGAGTATCAGTCTTTAAGACTAACCCCATTGCTCCCAAACGCTGTGATTCGGCATGAAACAAGTTTGAACTTTCTGGTGGGCAGGCTGAATAAATTACTGTTGGCGGAACAACAATACCACGATTCTGTTGTAAAGCAACGAGATGATAAAGTAGCTTCAAAGCATCTCTTGCACCAGAAGGAAGACTATCAGAGAGAGGACGAGTGGAGGAGAAAGGGAATCCAGTTTCAACCGATACAATACTATCTAAAACAACAAGATCAAATGGATAAACTACTGATTTTCCCAATGCAACATAAGCAGTAGGAGCGAAATGGAATGCCACTTGTTCAGAACCAAAGACTCCATTCATATGCGCACGCACGATAGAATTATCTCCCGTGTACAAAACTAACTTTTGATTTGTCATAATATTATTTTTAGCCCCATTCATTTAAATAAGTTGTGGAGTTTAATACTGAAACTACTCTTCTTCAGGAACTAATCGTCTTACTTGATATTGACTTGTTTTAGGGGCAAGAAGACCACACAGCAGATGATCAATTAATGGAATATCTTCTCTTGATGAAACGGTCAAAGTAATAACCTGGCCTTTAACATCCTCATGAGAGGGAAAAAAATCTGGGAGACGACCTTGAACAAGAGCTTGATATGAACTATTGCCATCAGTTGGTATGACGTTAGCAATCAAACTCCCATTAAAATGATAACGAGTTGCTTCCTCTTCAAGCTTACTGCGCTCAGTCGGAGAAAGTGAAAAATGCCACTGACTATCAAGGCGTCTACTTTCGACATCAGACTCAACTACAACAGATTCATCTTCACGTTGTAAAGAAGAAGCAATGATGGTTTGCATTGCTCTAAGATAATCAGTCATACGTCGAAGATGATCAACGGCAAAGTCAACTCGAGGTCTAACATAGTTCAAATCCTCAGCAGTACAATAATAAGTAATAGTTACATCAGCCATAGTATCATTAAAAAAGACTCTAATTTATAAATATTTCTGATTGAGTATCACTAAGAAGTAATTAAATTATCTCTTCCTATGAACCAATAATTCTTCTCTCCCTTCTTTCGGAAAATAAACCTGTATTGAACGATTACTCGCATTTCTTACTAATCCTAAACCAAAAACAGGATGTTGAACAATTTCGCCTGCTTGATACCGCAAACGTCGATCATATCCCACCGCATTTTTTCCTTTCAAAACCACCGGGGTTAGAACTTCCAATTCCAAGAGTTCAAGATATGATATAACTCCTTGACGTTCGGGAACTACAACTGGAGTAGTATCCACCCTACTAAGAAATGCATAATATCGACTAATAACTTTATTGGCACGCTGAACTAGATCATCACTTGCATTCAAAAGCAGAGTCAATCTCTTTTGATGTGGAGAATCTTTTATACTATTACCACTTGAAATGTAAGTCCAAAGAGAAGGCTCTTCTGAAAAGAGAGTGACAGAATAAGTACGTTTTGGAGCTTTCGAAAAAACACTTTCAACAACAGCTGAATCACCAACAATTCCTTGCAATAATTGAAATGACGCAAGAACTTCGTCGCCTGATAAACGATGGTAAAAAAATAGGGTATTGATAATCCATTGGTAACGGCGAACAAGATCAGCACAGCCTCCCTTAAAAATTCCCAATGATTTGTCTGGTTTAACATCAACATACGTCCAGCCTGTACCTTCCGTAACTGTCGCTTCTGGAATGGAATAAATTGCTGGAGGATGAGGCATATTATCTTCTGTTCGAGAAAAAGTCCCTAAAACCGTTCCCTGCAAAAATTCTCTTATTCCAACATCCTTTGGTTTCTGTCCACCAAGCAAACCTTCCAACCTAGAAAGACCATACCATTCAAAGAGTACTTGCTCAAGCATTTTATCACTCATAAATCAATCAAAAATCAACCCAATTTATAAATATTTTTAAAAATCACTACTAATTAGTTGATAAATATGTCACGAACATTTAAAAACGCTGTTTGTTTCTATGTATATTAGATGAAATTTAAGAATTTTACACTTGATCAATTTCAAGAACAAGCAATTAACGCCATTGAAAACAACGAATCCGTTGTTGTTTCTGCCCCAACGGGATCAGGAAAAACACTCATCGCAGATTACATTATTGATAAACACAAAAGTGATACTAAACGTATTATTTACACTGCCCCGATTAAAGCGCTTTCAAATCAAAAATTCCGTGACTTTGCAAAAGAATACGGTGATCAAGCTGTCGGTTTAATGACGGGAGATATGGTCATCAATCCTACCGCCAAAATTCTCATCATGACCACCGAAATTTACCGCAATATGGTCATCAGCAATGATGAAGAAGTAAACGACGTTGCTTACGTTATTTTTGATGAAATTCACTATATCAACGACATCGAACGGGGATATGTCTGGGAAGAGTCCATAATTTATAGTCCTTCCAAAGTGCGTTTTCTTTGTCTTTCTGCAACCATCCCTAATGCTGATGAATTCAGCAGATGGATCCAAGCAATCAAAAAACATCCTGTTCAAACAGTCGTATCAACGGTCAGAAATGTTCCATTAGAGCACCTCTTCTATGATTATGATCTTGGCATCGCTTCATTAGATGAGATCAATAAAGATATCCAAAAACAACGTCAGCAACAGCATCGAGACCGCACCCGCGGCAAAAGAAGAGAATTTATCCCCGAACCAAATCATCTTGACTTAATCAAAGAACTGGGAAAAGATAAACTCCCTTGCTTATTCTTTAATTTTTCGCGCCATGCCTGCCAAGTAAAAGCAAAAGAACTATCGAAACTCAATCTCTTCCCTCAAAACCCCATCATCATCAAAACAGTACGTGAACGTCTTGCCGACACGATGCCGGAAATTAGTAAACTAGCATCAACACAATTACTCAAATCAACATTACCCCAAGGTATTGCCTTCCACCATGCTGGCCTATTGCCCGTCATCAAAGTATTAGTCGAAGAGCTTTTTGGCATGGGTTTAATTAATGTACTCTATACAACAGAAACGTTTGCCGTCGGCATTAATATGCCCGCTAAAACTGTTTGTTTTGACAGCCTACGTAAATACGATGGAATTAATTTTCGCACTCTGAATACCAAAGAATACTTTCAAATTGCCGGACGAGCAGGCCGGCGTGGAATTGACACGGTCGGATTTGTCGTTTCGATGATCTTCCGTCCCAACTTTAACTATCCAGAACTAAAGCGATTAACAACTGCCGATGTTGAACCAATCCAATCACAATTCCGCTTATCCGTCAACACCGTCCTTAATTTAATTGACCAACATACACCCGCAGAAATTGAAAAAATTTTACGCTTAAGCTTTTATTCGTATCAGAAATTTGGAGAGAAATACGCTGACGTTCCCACAAAATTATTGCTCGCCACATATAACAGCATCATCAAAAGACTGCGAAAGTATGACTTTACAACTGATGAAGGATTAACAAGTAAAGGGCGTTTTGCCGCTCATGTTTTTGCCGATGAAATTACCATTGGAGAGATTTTTGCCACGGATGTTGTAGAGCAACTCAATGATTATCAAGTATTATTAGTCATCGCCTGCTTAGTATACGAAC
Source organism: Candidatus Woesearchaeota archaeon (assembly GCA_013331555.1). Taxonomy (GTDB): domain Archaea; phylum Nanobdellota; class Nanobdellia; order Woesearchaeales; family GW2011-AR9; genus UBA10204; species UBA10204 sp10204u. The sequence continues at coordinate 15,027 of DUGB01000083.1, read as the reverse complement.
CACGCGAAACACACAAATTCAAAAAAGGCGTTCGCAATGAGGACATGAATAAACTACAGAAAGTTCTCTCCGCAAGAGATTCACTCTACCGTGAGCGTAAATTCCAGTCTATGCTCCAAATGACCAATCTCGTCTATCCAATCTACACAGGAAAAAGTTTCTTTGACATCCTGCAAGAAACAAATCTACTGGAAGGCGATTTAATTCGCTTTTACGGTCAGATATTAGACAGGATTGGCCAGATTAAGAAAGCAAGCCAAGATTATAAACTCAAAACAAAGATAGACAATTGCCAAGGCATTATCCAGAAAGCGTTGGAAGGGATTTATGAGGTTTGAGAAAAGTGATTTATTGTTACTACTTATTAAAAATAAAAAAGAAAAGTTTTTAAATAACTGACATCTCACAAGACATTATGGTAGCTGTATTATCAATTGAAGAAAGAATTGCTCAAAGTAGAAAAGCTAGTGCCGTTGAGAGAGCCTGGAACATCGCTAAAGCTCTCGAAAGAGATAGAAAAGAGATTGAAGGCCTAACTTGGATTGAACCTCAAAGAGTGGAAGGCAGAGGAATCAGTCGAAGAGTTGACTTTTCTAGAGAATTTCCTGAGGGAGTGACTTATCTTACTCCTGTGCCACTAGATGTTTCAGTTATAGCACCTGCATCAAAATTAGTTCCTGGTGAAAATCTAGATGTAGCATGGAGTATGCCAATTTTAACAAGAATGACAAGATATGAAAAAAACTTAGATAGTCAAGTAAAAGCCGCCATGGGGTTACATAGTGAAACACCAACCATAAGATATAGAATTGAAGCAGTATCATTTCTTCCTTTTCCTAAAGCAGATGCTTCTATTGACGAAACATTTATTCCCGAATTTGCAGTAACTATTAACGTTGAATATGATCTAGGCAAACCAGACAATTATTATGCCGTAGTTGCGAAATACGGAGGAAAAGTCATCCGACAAATGGTAAATGGCGGACATCCTAAGTTTGTTGTTGTTTACGCAGATCCAATGACAGAAACACATTTTAGCGCTCAGATGCTTGTTAATCTTGGGACAGAAGAATTGAGAGCGACCCCAGATAATGCAGGAGAGTTAGAAATATTCCTGTATAGAATTACAAAAATGGATTAAACATCGAAAGGAAATCAAGAGTAGAAGATTTTGGGATCCCAGGAGTATTAGACTTCCCAAGTTCTTCTTCAAAAAGTTTAGCATATGGAGGTAACTCTAGATCCTTTGGTGATTCTCGCTTCGGTGGTTTAACATCCTTGCCAGGCTTACCACCACTACCAAGAATTTCACCAGCAGCAGCTCCTAAAGAAGTAGGAGATGTAAAGTTGGGAGAGGGGGCAAGAGGAGCAGAAGTAGCGTATAACACGTTAGAAGGATACAAAGCTGATGATGATTTTGGAGTTCAACCAATTAGAATTAGATTTCTCGGTGTAAGAGAACAATCTGAAGCTCAGGCCAAATTAGCTTTAGAAACAATGGCTCAACAATACAGAGAATAGTTTTTTCTTTATTAGAAACACATTCCTAGTCTCACACCAACGCCTGAATCATCGCGACGCCTAAAAACGATTCCACAAACGCAGCGACTAACAACACCCCGAACGAAATCAACAGCAATACAACCCCGTCACGCGCAATGTTGCGGAATTCTGTACTCAAAAACTTCTCCTGAACTACCGCTTTGGAAATAACCCCGCCCGCAATCGCCGCAAACAAAAAACCCGCAATTTCCGGCGTCATATACAACGAAAAAGAACCAATAATCGCTAATCCGTGCGGTATGCCTTTGCCAATACTCTGCACCGTCATAAACACAAATGCGGAAAAAATACTCGCATTCCACACCATCAGAAAAATAGACCCAGCACCATAAAACAACGATAAAACAAAGAAAATCAACGCCACACTCACATTCGAACTAAAAATTCCCAGTGCGTGAGAAAAACGATTGGCATCAAAAGAAAGAATTTTATCCCGCGTCAAGCTCTCTCCCAATACTTTTATTTGCTCTCCCAACGTCATTCCTACATCAGAGCCAACAGAAGTCAAAACCAGAGCCATAATCAAGTACCCGGCAAAAACACCCACTGACAAAAACAAATAGACTTCCACCACATCTTTATGATTATGAAAAAAATGACGCAGCCCTTCCTTCCTTTCCCTTTCCACTTCCACCACCTGCAGCGCCATTAAACTTGGTACAAGAAGCAGTGCAACTAAAAATAACATTGACAACGAAAAATTATCTCGAAAGAAAATAAACCCCGTCACCGCAGCAATGACAGTATACGCCATTCCAAGTAGAATCGCCACTAACGGCCGACGTTGTAACCATGATGCACTGATTAATTGCTCAAAAACCATTGTTTCCCTACTTTAAAAAGCCTTTCTCCCGTAATTTTTCTTTAATGAGCTCTTCTTCTTTCTGCACACGTACATCTTTCCAATTCCAGAAACGTTGTACACTTTTGAACATTGATTTTCGCTGCCAAATCGCCAAACCGCTTAAAGCAGAAATAACTGCCGCACCCGCGACAACTGTTTTTCCATTTGCTTTCAACTGATTAAAGAGACCAACTGCCTGACCAACTCCAGGTGGAAGCTGATTCTCTTCAGTAGCCAATTCGGGAGAACTAACCGAAGGCTCGACAGGAACATTAACAGTATCTACCACGGGAACAGTACAGCTGCGAGATTCGATTGGCTTACGTTCCTCAGTTCCACAGGAATTTACGTCACTACAGATACGACTCTGCTGCCTATCAACACAGGAAGACCAATCACCACAAGACCAATTTTCCGTACAGACAAGAATTTCCTCAACCTCATCTAGAGAACTTCTCCTTCCACCACCACCGCCACTCGAAGAAGAACCTCCAGGAGGGGATGATACTGTAGTCGCATTAACAACAGACGAATTAGAACACAGACCAAATTGATCACACGATTCAGCAATCACAAAATAAGTAGTCCCTTCTGTCAAACCAGTCAACGTCAAAGCAGGAGTCATACTGCGAACCGCTTCACGCTGCACGATCGTTAACGCACTTTGATTGATACCATAATAAACAGAATTGTTAACTCCATCTACTAACCAAGACACGCGCATACCGCTTGTAGTAATCAGATCAATAACAGGAGGACTTAACACAGGCGCAATAATATCATAATATACCGTCCATGATGGGCTGAAGCCAACATTACCCGCATAATCCTCACAGCCAATAAACCAAGTATAGGGATTATTAGAAGGAAGTAAAGTGTTATCGACAACCGCCAGCCGACCACGGGAAAGATCATTCACAAATAAAGAGCAGTTATCAGCAGGCGTAATATAGTCCTCTCTTATAACAAAACCATAATCCAAAAAAGGAAGTGGACTATTAGTGCCATTTCCTGGACTTGTCAACTCTATTTCCGGAGCCGTGCGATCAACAATAACGGTTCTATTCTCACTCACACCAGCATTCCCAAAACCATCGCCAAGCAAATCAAAACATTCTACAGACCATGCGTGAGTTCCCNNCTCGTATTCTGCACCGCAACAGACATATTAACAACACCATCCACCACCGGTGCACACAAAAGATCGGTTTGATAATCATCAGTAGCATTAGCAACAAGAAGCCCATTCAAGAATGAGCCATTCAGCGGTGAAACTAACTTTACAATAGGTCCATTCACATCAACAATTACCCGAAATGACACTGCTGATGGATTTCCAAGCGTATCCGTTGCAGAAACAACAACATCACTCACACCAGACCAAAAAGCTGTATCAACCCGATACGGAGTAGCTAACAGTTGTCCTGCACCACCATTGAGAGAATATTCAACAGCAGCAACACCACTTAACGCATCAGTAACATCAAAATCTAAAATAGTACCATTCAAAATAACCGAATTATTCAAAGGATCTTCAAGTATGATCACCGGACCGGTACGGTCTAAGAAAACGGAACGTAACTCACTCTGCTTTTCCCATCCTGCCGAATCACCACAGACTATCGCTAACGTATAAACACCATCCGCAAACGAACGAATATCAGCCTCCAAAAGCGCACTGCTCACATTCGCCGTGAGAACACGCGTCGAAAGTTGACTGCTCATTGTTGTATTGCCCGCAAATAAAGAACACGTCACGGAAGGTGAAAAAAGAGCATCTTGCGCAAACTCATCATCACTTGCATTGTAACTTACATTAAAAAGACCAGGAACATACGCATTGGCCAGAGGTTCATTCAAGACAACTTTCGGCAATTCTGCATCCACATACACATAATGCCAACGCGCATCATTCCAGGAAGTATAATCCTTGTTTCCAGCGCGATCAACAACCTCAAAATAATAGCCGAGAATACTACTCGCAGCTCTTTCTACAGAGCCGGTACAAGTATCCCCGGCACATGTTAACGTCAAAGTGTCTGTAAACTCACTCTTCGTCCCCACTGCTCCAACATAATCATAATGAACGTTAGCATAACTCAAACCGGATTCTGGCTCCGTTACAGTAATAGAAAAAGAAACAGTTCCATTTTGCTGGATAGAATAATTCAACGGTGAATTTAATTGATAGCGCGGTGCAAGATTATCATTTTGAACCGTAAAAGCAAGTGCTTCTGTGTACACATTGCCGTTTGTATCATTCGTCATCACAACCCAGTCGCCAGCAGTATCCGCACCTACTTCCAACCCACGCACAGCCAGCTGAATAGATTGTGCGTCTCGATTCCAACGTAGAAAGGTGCTATTCTGTTGATCTGGATTGGCAGGAACTTTTACTTCCGTTACATTCACTCCCACATGCCATAAAGAAATGCTACTAAGTGTAGTTTGATTATTGAAAAAGAAAAATAAAGTCACATTCTTAGACTGAAACTCATATACACTGCTCGAGCCGACAAAAGTAATATCAAAAACGTCTTGAACTGAAATATCAGCTAATACTGGAAGCAACATCACTGCAACTAAAAATATTCCAATCAACACACCTTTTTTCAACATCACACCTCTGGCAGTTAGAGAACAATTACATTCTTATAAATCTATTGTTGGTCGGAATCAAAAAAAACTACTTTTTAATAACAAATTTTATAACCATCACATTAGCCAGATTACTAATGATCCTCCGATTAGATAAAGTACTTGATCTTCATCTCATCGACTTTCTCCTTGAACAACATCGCCCGCAAAATCCATTACTTCCTTTAAATGCCAGCCAATTCTGTCAGTTTGATAGTAAGCATGATCATAATCAAACAAGAGAAGTAATTACAAACGCCGTTGGCGATTGGAGTAACCATAAACCAGCATCAGCCCGAGTTTATCGAAGAACTGAGAACATAGAGTTTGAATATCTTGCCAATCTAATCCAAGAGTTTGAAAAAGGGGAAAGAAAGAGCTTTGAAGAGATTCTAGAAAGGACTAAACAAATTTTTCCTTTTGCATACCCTTCCTCCGGGTTATTTCCAGGATATGACTTTATCATTCTTGAAGATCGAGTAAGAAGAGCAATAACACAAGACCACTGGTCCCATTATGTGGCTCCTAACGGTCAAACTCCGCCGCAAAAAACATCCTTTCTCTCTTTACAAGATGCAGAACAAACAGAATTAAGCGAAGTACAAAAAGGAATAAGTAAAATTTTTTCACATTTTAGCTTTCTCCGTACTGATCCTATTCAATTACTCGCAATTCTAACCAGCTCTCTGGCTCAAAATCCAACCACAACAAGAGGAGGAATTGTGAGTTCATACGACCCAATACTTATTCAAGAACTTTTTGCCGAGCAGATTTTTCCGGCAGGAGGAATTGTGTATTATCAACGAAAAGATACTTACAATTCTGAAACAGATGCAAGAACACCGACACTGCTATGGCATGATCCGACTTTTGGAACAATGCATGCCGCATATGTAGGTAATAATTCCCATCTTGAAGAACTAGTAGCATTAGAAAAAGAACCGTTTCCATTCGATGAAGCGAGTAGAATTCTGAGCACGGACCGCAAACTTGTTGAAACATACAGCGGCATTAATCTCCCACCAATATTAGAAGAAAAAATCGACCGAGACAGATTAAGAGAAGAACTCCAACACACACCACAACACCGAATTAAAAATCCAGTAGTGTACTTACTAGCATTCGCCTATAAATTAAGTCAACTACAAAATTTGTTTATAGGTGAAGAAAACATTCCCGAACGGTTATATAACTATCTTGATTCTATTTTCCCGCAAACCGAACCAGTTCAAGAGAGAGAAAAAAATGTTCTCATTCATTCCGCTCATGCCTCCTGGCCGACAGCACATGTCCAATCAAATGTCGTAAAAGCATTCGATCCTACCAGAGAAAGATGTTATTATGGTAAAATTTTCCATCAAGAAAAAAAGCAAGATTCAAATCAACTCTCTGCAGAAGAGATTATGCTCAGGACAGTATTGCATCATGTACATTATGACAGTGCTGGACTCACAAACACAGATGATCTCTCTGTCGAACAGTGCGGTTCGGAAGGATATGTACTCTGGACACCAGATTTCGGACCAGAACATCTCAATCAGCGTCTCAGACGACTTAGATACAGTCGAGACCATGAAAATCAATCAACGCGAAGAGAACGCCTCCAAGAACAGGAATTTCAGTTAAAAAATAATTTTTTCCGAAAAGTTGCTCGATTCCATGTTCACTCCGCATTATACCTAACAAGCGACCGCCAAAACAAAAGAGAATACGTTGACAAAGCAATGAGTAATCTGCGAAGACTTTTCAGCGAGCAACTGCCATTTGAAGATAAAAAAATAAAAGAAAAACTACACGCAATAGAAAGAACATTGGAAATTATTGCTTTATTGATTCCAGAAAGTAACGAACAGAGCGATCGAACAATTAGAGAAATAACCTTTGCTGATGTTTGTTTTGACAATCAAATTCCAGTTCCCCATCAACAATCAGCATACTTGGCAACAATTGATCTCTTCCCCCTGCGCCGCCGAACACCAGCATATGAGCTAGAAGTTTCTTTACTTCTCGGCCGCGTTGATGCCAAGAAAAGAGTAGAATTAAGAGAAAAGTCACTTTCAGGATACCGTGAGTATATTCACGAAGCGCTGCGCAGAGAACACGCAGAGCATCATCACCCCACGGAAAGAGATCTTTGGTTAGGAGTTTATTATGAAGGTCTCCAGGATGCCGTCTTAACATACAACCAAGTCGTTCTTACTAAAGTAAAAAACATCGAAGAAGAAGCAAGACGAGTAATACAAAGAGTAAATACATTACTGGCAGGAAAAAGCTATCCAACTCTTCAAGATTATTTTGGATGGGTTGATGAAAAAACACCGCCCAAAATTGCCGAAGAGAGTAAAGAATTTTTCGCACAATGCCAGAATAATTGTAATGAACAGTTGCATCTTCGCAGAGAGGAATGGAGAGATTATGATTCACATTTGGAACAAGCGGCTAACACCCTTTTTCCATGCCGCTATACTAACGGAGAGCCAAATTCTACTTTCGAAAGAGTCATTATTGAAGGCGTACGAGGTTACATTAGAAGTCTTGTAACAAAAGAAATTGATCTTGACCTCATGGATGACTTACTCGTGCCTCATATCGCTATCTTTCGGACATTTGATCTTCTGCGAAAAAGATGCGAGTTAATTCAAGATCGAACGTATGGACATGCTTCCACAGAACCAGAACTGCAGCAATATCTTCTAACAACAGCAGTAGATTTGTTATACCAAATGAGATTAAAATATTTACCGCTTTCTTCACACACAGAACAGAGAAATGCGAACCAAGAAATAACTGCAGGAACAGATGCCCTTCACACTTTCTGTATACTGCACAAAACAACATATGGAAATAGATTAGAAAGAGAATAAAAAATGAACCAGGATAATTATCATATTGTAAAAACGATTGCTCAAACAGCAATTGAAGAAATGCAGACGTATCTCTTATCCTGCAAATCAGAAGAATGGAAACCAGAAACAAAACTAGATGGTTCAATAGTAACGCCGCTCGAGATACATCTCGATGAAATCGTATCGGCTCTGGTCGTTGAAATGGGATTGGCCGTAGTTTCAGAAGAAGGAAAAGAAGATAAAACGACCCTCACATCAGGAAATTATGTTCTTATCGATATAAACGATGGCAGTGCAAACCTCGATTATTGTGTCCAGCAAGCGTTTCAACACGGAGATATAAATACCTATTTTACCCATGATCTCGAGAATAGATATTATGACCATGGCCTTTTGGTCACCATTATTAAAGATGGACAACCCCAGTATGCGGCGGTTCTTAATTATAGAACCGGAGAATGCCTTTTTCTCGATGGAATAGAAAGAAAATATCATCAAGAATTCTTTCCGATGCCAGACCAAATTAAGCCGAAAGGAATCCTCGACCCCACGATAACTCAACTTCCGGATAAACATATTTATTACAATAAATCTACTGCTGGAAGTCACCTATTAGTAGTGGAATTTGAAAAAAGAGAAAAAATCAACTCAGAAAAGTACCAGAGAATTGTCCAAGGAGCGATTGGTTTTAGAGGACTGCTCGTTCAATTATCGAACAGTGCCTCATCATTTACTATCGGGAGAAATACCTCCATTTGGGATGTTGGACCAGCGTGCGTTGCCGCCAAAATAAGTGGAGGAATTGTCCTCGACTTAAATGGCAAACCAATCACTTTCACGCAATATTTTCAGCTTCCAGGAAATGGGGTGATAATATATAGAGAAAACGAACCAGGATGGATTACAGATTTCTTAAAAAATGAAAGATAAGCTTACTTTTTTTCCATTGAATACATACCAACTAATGAACCAGAAAAATCTAACAACTTATACAACAAGGCAAAGAAATGATTTTGGAGAAGCATATTATCATGGTTTCGTGGATTATAATCCAGTGTTTTGAGAATTTTCTTTTTTTCCTCCTCGACCAAATTTAATAATGACAAATCATATTTATAAAACAAAGAGTAATATTTGCGCAGCATAGCCAAGATCATTTTGCTCGCATCCAGAAGTTGTTCATCAACGACAAACTTTCTTCCTTGGAGCACTTGTACTATATATTTGTAGGTATCAGCAATCTTTTCGAGATTCCAAACGATAAGATATAAAAAAGAAGGATAAGAAACAGCATGTTTTCCAGAATTAATTAACTTCTCACAAAAATTAGTCAGCTTGTTGTTCATGACCTCATCATCAAAAAAATTCTGTGGATTTTCAAAAACACCTAACTGTAAGCTCTTGTGTACTTTCTCTGCCATCTGTACAGTCACCATAAACGCTTTACTCAACATTGTTTCAAATTCTTTCTCATCTTCAATGATTACGTTTTTGAGCACACAACATTGAAGCTTGGTTTCAACAAGCTCATAACCCATCAGTGTTTCAGCTTGAATCTTTTGAATAAGTGTAAACTGTTCTTCTGTATCATAATTAATCTCCAATTCATCAAATCCCTTTTTGTACAACGCCGAAATATACCACCGCACCATCCTTTCATTCAAACCATGAAGATCAACCGAAATCTTTGGTTTCACCCGGCGAGAAGAAGACTCAATATGAACGGAACTATCGGTAACATCCATAACAACAGAACTACCTTTCTTTAAATTCTGCTTTTTAAGCCATTCAGTAGGAAGAGAGACAACGTACGTGGAAGGGGAGAGCTGAATAAGCTTGCGTTGTAGAATCATAGCGAAGAGCTTAACTAAGCTTATACGTAATTATAAATATTTCGCCGCCCATAAAGAGAATACAAAAAGGGGAGTATACAAGTTCGTAACTAACTAAGGATGGCAATATCAACTAAAAATCAATCTAAACACCAATCCTCATTAACTAAGAAAACAACAGGAATAGCTCTTGTTATCCTTACCATTGTCATCAGCATCCCGGTTTTGTTATATCAACAGCAAGACAACCTTAGTGGGGCTCTTGTCGGCGCCATCAATCCGAACCCCTTTCACACGGACAACAACGCTGAGGAGCCCCACTCTTTTCCTTTAACAGGAAACGCGGTTGAGAATATCCTTTCACAGGAAAATATCAACATTAAATCAATAATAACGAAGAGCTCAGCCGAAAGCATTAGCAATAACACCATATCATCTCCAGTAGACGTAACTCTTCATTCCTTTGCGGGAAGAATAAGTGTGGAAGACAAGAGGATCATTCTCGAAGGCAATGTTAAAGATATTACTACTCATTCAAAATAAATTACTATTTTAATGAGTGAAATTTAAAAAGAATAAGAGCTTAATTTGGCTATGGGTCAATATGAACAATTATTAAGACGAAATGCAGATCGAATTAATTATGCAACAGTAAGATCAACGATTCTTGGAGATTCACTAGAAAATTCATTAGCAAGTGCAGAAACAGGATTAGATCGTGAGATAACAACAACTCTGATCCACAGCCCAATCCTTTTAGCACATCTCTACCCAGGAATACCTATAGAAGAAGCGCAAGCACGTTTTAGCTTGGCTGTCCGTCAAGATAACCAAATACTCTTCGTTATAAAATGTGCCTCTATTCCAGGTTATGATACTAACGCTACACGTGAACTTTTAGGAAACCCTGAACGAGAAGGACACTTAATCACAATAAAAGTTGGATCACAACATAAACAGTGTCGTCATAAAGGATCCTGTAGTTGTAATTCTGAAGTTTACTATGCTGTAAGTCTCGTTCGTGATCAACCTGAAAGAATGCAAGATGGTTCCTATCTTCTAAGGAGAATGAAACAATCTAAAATTCTTGTAGAAATGGTGGGCAATTCAACAGCGTCATACATAGAAACAGTCGATGTTTTAGTTGATAAGTTTATTTTAGAACCTACTTTCGCAAATTATAAAGAACTAGTGGATAAAACAAGAATCCCCCCGCCGCCACGATTAATGGATTTAAGAAGAAGCAGAGACCCGAGAGCATAAAATCAAACTCTCTTCTCAATCTCATCCTGCAATTGCGCAACAAATGCGTTTACATCAACACCAAACGTAACATCCCCTTTACGGCTGCGCACCGCAAGTGTCTTTTTCTCAACTTCTTTATCGCCGATGGTCACAATATAATTCACTTTCTGTAATTGTGCTTCCCGAACTTTCTTACCGATCGTTTCAGTCGTATCATCAATTTCAACACGAATTCCGTGCTCGTTCATACCCCTGGCAACATCCTGCGCAAAGGGAATACTTTTATCGTTCACAGTCACAAGTTTAACTTGAAGTGGATTTAACCACAACGGCAAATTTCCTTGCGTTTTCTCTAGAACATAGGCCATCGTCCGTTCCAAACACCCTACAGAAGAGCGATGGATGACAATCGGACGTTTCTTCTCATTATTATCAGTAACATACGTTAAATCGAAGCGTTCCGGCAAAGCAAAATCAATTTGAACTGTTAAAAGCGTATCTTCTTTTCCAAAGACATTCTTGTACTGGACATCTAATTTTGGTCCATAGAATGCTGCTTCATTCTCCGCTTCGATGTATTTTATCTTTAACTTGTCTAAAATTCGTTTCATCATCGCTTGGGTCTGTTCCCATGATTTTGGATCATCAACGTATTTCTCCTTATTCTTTGGATCCCACTTGGAGAAACGATACCATAAATCTTCCATTTTCAGGGTCTTGGCGACATAATGAATTAAATCAATAACTTTACCAAATTCTTCTTCAACTTGATCCATCGTACAAATAAGATGGGCATCAGCAAGGGTAAACTGCCGGAGGCGTGTTAAACCCATCAACTCGCCAGACTTTTCATTCCGAAAAAGAGTGGCAACTTCCGCATAGCGTAAAGGAAGCTCTTTATAACTTCGCGGCTTTGCTTTGTACAGAGCAAATTGAAAAGGACAGGTCATCGGCCGAAGTGCAAAAACCTCGTCGCCAACATTGAGCACAAACATATTATCTTTGTAATGCTGCCAATGTCCTGATATTTTATACAAATCACTTTTCGCCATGACGGGTGTGGCCGTATGTAAATACCCCCGACGGAGTTCTTCATCAACAATAAAACGTTCAATTTCACGGCGGATGGTCGTTCCTCGCGGGGTCAATAGGGGTAAACCACTGCCAACAACTTCATTAACGCAATAGAGATCTAATTCTTTCCCTAACTCAACGTTGCTTTTCAGGCCATTCTTCGCCGGTTCTGCATTCATTACATTGCGTGATAATTTCTTCAGCAGCATCTCACGATCAAATGGTTCTTCTCCACGGATATTTTCTGTTTTGAGATTACTTACTACCTGTGCTTCAGAATAATCAGCAATCTGTTCAAGACGGGGTTTAGTTAACTTTACATAATCTCTCTTTTTTAATGCTATTGATCTGTCCAACCGAGCAGCATTAAAATATAATTCTTCATTTTCTAAGAGCTTTGGATCTACTATTAGTTCTAATTTTGGATTGAACGAAAATGGAAGAATGGTTCCGGCTACACTTCCTGCCAGTTCTTCTGCAATACTTGGTGTTGCAAATGAAGCATATGTTCCTTGGAATAGTTCTTTTATGGCATTTAAATTTATCCTTGCATCACCCGGAACAACACCAAGAATAAATATTTTCTCATTCTTACCTCTTTTCACCATAACAATCATACATTTTGCTGCCTGTGATAGTTTATTACCTCGCATCGGACTGACAATTTCTGTACGCCCTTCTGGGGAATGATCAATTAATTGATATTCTGCACTATTTTGATCAAGGTAATCAAGTAGTTTTACGTAAGTGGTGTTCGCATTAGGATCATTTTTTTCTGATGCGCGGACATTTTTTGATACAATTTTTGGCTCTTGCTTATCACTTTCTGGTCCAAACTCCCGGCTCAATTCAGACATCGGATGACCTTTCGTTGAAATGGTAAACGTTTTATACCACCCGAATGGTGCACGTGTAACCATAAAATTTTGTTTCAATATTTTTTCCGCATCTTTAAGTGCTTGTTCCCCTACTGCAGGAGCAGAAAGCTGCGAACTCAGATGGGCATACGGATACAGAACAACATTCTTTGCTTTAACTAGAGCAGCAATTTCTTTTATTTCATGGACATAACGCTCAACAACGCCAGTGATATTAGCCTCATCTCTCTTCTCAACAGCCGTAAAAACGACCAGACATTCATCAACATGTTGCTTGCCTTCAGCAATACCTTCTTCAGCTTGTTTAATCGCTTTTTTCTTTGCTTCAAATTCAATACTATTCGCATGGATAGCCAATATTTTCATAGGTATGCACCTCGTCGGAATTATTTCTATTTAAAATTATGGGTTGAGGAAAATAGGCTCGACAGGAATGCACCAAATCGTCAGCAGATAAAGAGAGATTAAAATGACGACCGTTGAGTAAACAGCGATTAAGGACATGCACACCAGCTCCTGGATGAACAACAACTTCTCGACAATGTTCAATCTGAATACATCCCATATACGGACGCTCTTCCCACAGTCCAGAATCAAGGGCGAGTGCATAAAGTTGAGCAGGGACAATAATGTTCAGAATAGCAGGAAAGAATTGATACGCTCTTGAAGCCTCTTCTGCCAACGAACGATTCATACTGCAATACACGGAACGTCGAGAATTAAATCCTGACACTGCAGCTGTCTCTACATCAGTCTTTTGTCCTCCATGGTACAGATGGATTATAGTATTGTCTATCATTGATATCGCCGCAGTGCAGATGTTAAAGAGATTAAATGTCTGACTACTGCATTACGCAGTAGTTGTAGTTGTAGTTTCAGCTAACGTAAGAACAAAAATTCGAAGGTACTCTGCTAGTGAATGTATCATAAAAACGAGAAAATGAATAAAACTATATAAATTTATTGGGGGCGAACTTAATCTTAAACTATGAATTACCCTTCCCCTAAATATCCTTTATACGCATATCTCTTCGACTGCATATCAAAGTACGTCTTCAAAATCGCATGTAAATCCCACATCCGATACCATAACACATCTCCTTGACCGCCTTCAAAATCTTTCTTGGCCACAAACTGATAATACCAATCACCAAGCATTTTACCAAATTTTCCTGTAAAACGCCGCTGCCAGTCGCCTTCAAGCGTACCATTGATAATAATATAGAGCCGAGCAGTGGTCAATGTTTTCTTCTTCCCATTCGATTCCACTTCTACATCCTGCATTTCCCACGTGTGAATCGTAAATTCAATCTTATGAAAAACATAGTCGGTTACTTTCTTTTCTATAATCCAACCAATTTCCTGTTCCGCACCTTTCGGCGATGGAACTTTATGCTTCCATTCTTTCTCCATCCACTTATAGCCATAATTCTTGGCCCAGTCCATCACTGCAGCATACATCCCATCAAAATCAAAAATTCCATTATACCGCAAAGTAATTGGCGGTGCTTCCCACTTTGGCATAACTTTAGAATGAACTTTGAGTTATATAAAGGTAACGAACGATTAAACAAGTAAACAAAATTACCCCACTAACCAAAAAACTTACATATTTATAAAGAAAGATTTCTCTTAAAAGAGAATGGTAGAACATTTTCCACTTGTCGATCGGCTACACACAGACGTTTTAGAAGAAAAATATGGTCCGATACACTCTAAGATCATAATCCACAATAATCAAAACAGGTTGGCGCATCTTATTGACAATAAGAGAATATCAAGAACTTTTGCGATAACTTTTTTCTTAGATGATTGGACAGAGGATGTTAAGAAGATTAATGACGAAATAAAGAACGGAGAATCAATCGGAAAAGCATTTAGACAACATCAATATGCGATAAGAAAAAATGTTTTGGAAGTGTATAAACTAGAAATACCAGCATGGTTAAAGAAAGAATTTGACACTAATGACAATTACGCCAAAGCTAGATTATCTGAATTTTATGCTAAGAAAAAAGGAAGCCCTCCAGTAATATATGGAATCGTAGTTGAAATATATTCACCCGATTTTAGAAAAGCCATCATTAATAACTTATCTTTGACTTCTT
>DUGB01000020.1 GCA_013331555.1 Candidatus Woesearchaeota archaeon | reverse complement strand
AAAAAGTGATGGTCTCTCAGCCGCCTCGTTTTTTGACTATTACTTGTTCTATACTCATGTACAACTTCAGTATAGCCGACCCTCAAATCAATGTCAAGTTTCCAAAACCCGTCTTAAAGCCGCCCTATTTCTCGCTTATCCCCCTCATTGACTGTTAAAATTTTGCTATGGTAAAATATGTGCGCAGTATGAATATATCTTTCAAAAAACTTTGCCTCTCTTGCGGAAAAACTTTTATCGTCTCCACAGTTGTTATTTCCTCGCTTTCTCCTCATGCTTGTTTTAAGCATTGTGAAGAACATGGGTATCTATCACAAGAACATACCCGCGAGGAAGACAAAACTCCAAGAGGTGCTCAACTTTATAATGAGATTGTCATAACAGACAGCTCTGGTTCAGTAATGGCAACTCCTGCCACCCATCTCTACATTCCAAATCTACACAGAAACTACCCTTACTCCTAAAAAGATAACTCTCTTGCTCCATCGACTGCAGTCTTTATGTTGTCCTTTTTGATTTTTTCTTCCGGCCAATATTGATCATCAGGATTCGAAAATGTAGTATAATTATCTGCGCAAAATTTGATTCCTTTTCCAGTAAGAAAGTACATACCTTGGTCACCCCTGGATATAAGTCCTTCCTCTAGCAATCGGTCAGCAGCTTCACGAAACTCAAGGTAGTCAATAGCACCAACATTTATCGTAAATCCCCAGAGCTTTGAATAATCGGCGTAATAATTAACTTGCTTGGTCCACAGAGTATTGAGTATTTTATATTCCATCGCGCTCCTTTTCCTGCTTGTTTCATCTTTTTGGGGAGGATTACTTACACCCTTAATCATTTTTTGAAGATCGAGCCATCCTTTATCCCCTCGTATAATTGCAATCAACGTAAGCAAATAATCTCCTTCCGTAAAAAGAGTGGCTATAATAAACAAACTTGCAATGTACACAAGTGTATTATTAGCGATTAGTGCAATTGTACTAACTAAAAATATAGCAGTAAGTTTTATCGCCCATTCACGATATCTTCTGAAAAGAACAAATGCAGCACTAACGAGTGCTGAAAACGAGAAAAGAGCTGTCGGTGTTAAGCTATCAAAGATAACTTGCCAATCAGGAAAAATTTCCATACTCAGGGTTCAATCCGTAAGTTGGTGAGCTTTCAGTTTATAATCTTGAATGTCAATACAAGAAATACTAAATACGCTGTTACTTCCTTCCGAAGCGATCAGACAATTCTTGTGTCCAATTTCTGCCTCAATCGCGTTTCTATCCAAAAGATATTCTCTTATCGTGAAAACAAAGAAAACACCAATCAAGATTATAGCTATTTTAAACCAATTTTCTTTAAGCTAGACCATATTTTTCTTCTAGGTTTTGATCCTTTTCGTCCAACCCAATAGACATCAATGCGTCTCTTCTCTTGATACACGTGGTAGAAAATGCGGGGGAACTATATACCAAATTACCCTAAGAACTAATTAGCATCTTCGCACCTAAACTCTCGATCTGGCGATTCTTTGCTAGCAATCTCTACCAGATGTTCACAGACCTCTCTGTCATCAACATATCCGAAGACAAACATCATTCGTTCCCATCCCACGAGGGACTTCATCATAAACCACTGTGCTGGTTCCCCGTAAGTACTCCTCGGATATTCGCTCACCGCTTCCTCAAGAGCTAGAATTGGATCTTTGTTATCGTTAATTTGCAAACCAACAAAAATCAGAGCTAACACTATACCAATCTTAAACCAATTTTCTTTGAGCCAGTTCATATTTTACGAGAAATCAACATTGTCATCATTTAAGAGCGTTGGACTAATTGAAAGTCCAATCACATTACTAGTTGACGGTGTACCTGTAAGCCTTACGTCAACACCGCCAGCAAAATCCAATGGGCTGTCCTTAGCTTGCTCTATAGGCGAAGGGTAATCGGCATCTATTACATACCTAATAAGGTCTCCCTGTGAATAGAGGGTCGCAACCGCCGGTAATACGATAATTGTTTTCTTGATGAAATCACCACCCATACTAACCTTTCCTATATTTAATATTTTGCCTTTCTCATCTTGTCGGAAACTTCCCCTAGTAGTTCTGCGCCAAAACCTATCATTGTACCGATTATCGCTCCTTTCCCGACAACATACCAATCAAAGCCAGAAAATAGTGTAATCGCTAAACCTATAATGATTCCCGCTGTTAAACCACCCCAAACAGCGCTTCTTCTCCAGTAAATTACTAATAAGATTACAGTTACGACTGCGAGGATTGCCCAGATGTTAAAATAGTCCATAGAATTTCCAATTTTCTTTGAGCCAGCTCATGATTTGTTTTTCATTCTTTCACCAAAGTACTGCGCATTTGCGAAAGAAGCTGCACCCACAAATAAACTCGCCCAAACCAATGCTTCAAGACCCATGAATTGCTGAACAAGCCAACCACCAGCCAAAATGACGATAAATGGAATGAATGGATTTTTGTACATATTTTCACCCTAATACAAAAACTGCGGGGCGACAAGCTCTGTTCCACTATTGACAATAGTATGGTGCGAGGCGTATAATACAGTTGTATTTCTATGAAAAAGTACTGTCTAAGGTTTCGTCCTTAGGCGGTGCTTTTTCTTTTATATTCCAATTTACCTCGCAATTCATTCATAAACCATATCTTTTCTTTTGCGGTTTGTTTCAGAAGATTCGAGCAATTTTCTTCATCCGGACTCAATACGACTTTGAGTTTGTTGTTTTCATAGAGATGTTGCACCAGTGAGTAAAAATCACCATCACTGGAAACGATAACCGCTTTATCGTATTCATGCAATTCAAGAGCGGCTCGCAGAACAAGATCCGCATCTATATTCCCTTTGATTTTACCATCGGCATCCGGTATTGTAGGCTTGAATTTCAAGATAAAACCTGCTTCTTGCAGATGATCATAAAGTGACTGGTTCAAAGCCACGAAACCGATAAAGATGTATGCCTTCTTGACGCCATACTTTTCAGCAAGATAGATTCTAAACTTTCGGTAATCTAACCTCCATCCAAGTTTCTGGATACCCAGATTTAAGTTTTGGCTGTCGATAAATGCGTAGTTATTTTCTTGCGAATGCATACTTTAACTTAATACAAGAACTACTCGGCTACAAGGCCTATTGTAATATATTCCTTGTGCAAGCGATCGCTTGCACAACGCATCTCAAAAAAACCTTCCGAAAGCGTATGTCGCTTCAAACAGCGATCGCTGTTTGAAACGACATAGAGAAAACTCAAACTAATACAAAACCTGCCGGGCGGCCCGCTTTCTCCGCCAACTGGCGGATACAGCGAGGCGAGCAAGGTAGGACAAAAAGAAAAACCTGTTTTACTATAGTTCCTTTTTAAATTTATACGTATAGGCAAAAACTGGCGTATCTTCGGTAATCTCATAGGCGGGGTAATGGCGCTTGAATGCGTCTATTAATTCCTGCCTGGTTTTATATGTCTTGTAATGACTTTTATCCTTTAAGTCTATCTGCCCAACGGTTGTTGTAGTAACGTTTGTCATTTCCCCGAATCCAAAAATTTCTTCTGTCTGGCTATTTTCAAAAGCAACAATGTCACCATTTTTAAAGTTATGATCTCTCAGCCGCCAAGTGCTTATTTTCCCATCAAAAACCTGCGGTACAACACTTTCGTGAAATCCCATTTTCGGTAAGTTTTTCATAATCTCACTCTACCAAAACCCTGCG
>DUGB01000113.1 GCA_013331555.1 Candidatus Woesearchaeota archaeon | reverse complement strand
ATCCCACTTTATATCAGCAATTACCTCGCCTTTGTTATCCATCACAACGGCAGTATCTAGACGCTCGCTCATTGAGGCACCATCGCCAAGATGGAAAACATATTGCCCCGGCTGTAATCCCAAATCTCCTGCCTGTTGATTCAGTTTGTATTGCTTGTACCACATCCATTTGCCCTCAACAAACACCCCAAATGGAAGTTCGCCAGGCTGAGGTGTTTCTGTAAGATATGCGCGTGCCATTCCACTGTCATCGGTTTCAATACGCACAATCGCTTCACCTAACTCAGTAGACGCTTGGTTTAACGACGCTTGGTATGCATCCTCTTGTGATGGTGGTGAGAACGATACTTCTACAAACTTTGGACCTGTTGGTGCATCCAAGTCTGCAAAAAGCACAACATACTGCGGACCAATCCTGATAGTAACCGATCCATCCGGACCTGGTTCTGGGGTACCTAATACGGGGGAAAACACCGCACCAATATTGGCATGTCCAAAATCCTGTCCCGAAAGTGGGGAAAGACTTCCTTGACCATCAGGAAATACTGTCTGCAATGCACGCCCAATGGTAAGAAAATTTCCGTCTTTAAAAAGGAGTTTAAGCAGTGCCGTTTTAGCTTCCGGTGAATATCCAACAAGCATTGGCGCATTCTGATCAAGAGTAGCACTGGTCCATGCCTGTTGATCCTCAGGCTTCCCAAAGGAAATACGCGCTTTTTTATTTACACTGTCATATGTCGTCACAACAAGGAAATCAGATTGGTGTGTTCCATTTTCATCTGAGGCGATCAAGACATGGCGTTCAACACCAACCGCTGAAGGTAGAGCCTGTTGTGTCCAACCTTCTTTAGGCGTGGTAAGGTATATGCCAATTTTTATAAGATAGGCCTCCAAACCTTCATACGTTGCAATATCTTGTACATCAACAACAATAGCATCACCTTCACGTGTAAATTGAGTAGCGGGAATTTCTGCGGGTTTGGGTGTGTCTGGTGTGGGAGAGGTTGGCGAAGGTGTAGCTGTATTTGACAAGAGAATTTGGGTAGCCTCAGCACCGCAAGAAATAAGAAGCGAAGCGATAACTGTGTCATAGGCAACTCTGCGAAAGAATCTATATCTTTGTTGCTCTATTGATAATTCTCTACGATCACCATTTGACATACAAAGAAACCCCTCACAAATAACTTAATAACACAGGCCTATAAGTTTATTTGATTGCCCATATTATACTTCTTTTTCAAAAATTTTGCAAAATATGTACCTGATGCGTATCTGAAGAGTTATTTTCATTCAGGAATATCCTGCGAACGCAACAACGTCCTATAATATCGTTTTTCCCTCTCTTCCTCTGTTTCTGCAGGGAGAGAGGGAAGTAGGTATGCTTGAACCTCATTTAAGAGAAATCCTGAAGGAAGTGTATCGATAAGTTCCGTCCTCCAGTCTGCGTTTGTTGTTGGGGGATCTCTGTGCAAAGAAAGAACAAGTTCTCGGACAATTTCCGCAGAGAGTGTTATTCCACACACATCTCGCTCAAAGAGTGGGTCAACATGTGACACGCGTTTTAGCCAATAGAGTGTATGTGCCATATGGCGATCTTTTGCTACTTGCCCAACATTTTCCAATCCCTCCATGGGGAGACATTCGTTTCTTGCAGTCATCTGAAAAACTTCTCTCACCTTGTGCCAGAGGAAAGGAATCCTCTTGAGTGACACTCTTTCAGTTTTCCCTCCGTCCTTCTGCTTTAAGCAGATCGTCATCTCATCCACAGATGCGGTGAAATGCTCTACAATACGTTGTGTGCGTTGGTGTATTGGCAATATCCTATATTCTTCCTGGAATAATGATGGGGTTTTGGATATTAAAGCCCCTTCCATTTCTGTAAGAAGTTGAGAAAGATCTGCTATGTCAATGGGATTCTCGGGATTTTCTTTATAAAAGTCAAGAAAAAGGTGTTGATCTTTAAGCGAGGATACAAGTCCAGCAACATCCGTAACAAAAAGGAGCTCATTTGTCTCGTTCCCTCTTACAAACACTTCATCCATATCCTGGTAAAACACGTGAGACTCCTCTTTTTGCGCATACAGTGTAAACATATGATAGAGAATCTGAATTGCCATATCACTTGTGATCGTAATGTTTTCATCAGACCAAGAAAAAGGGCCGCTATCTTTTATGCGTTCAGCGATGCACAGAAGAGCTCTCCGATATGAAGACCTCACTGTTCCATGATCGTTTTTTCCTTTATCAGCAAAAAAAGATGTTGCTAATTCTGGAGAAAAGATATTGTGCTTTTTTGCCTTCAAAAAACGTGTAAGATTCGCAAGTTCATTTTCCGCTTGGGTACGAAAAATATGCACGGACATTTCTTTTAGCACTTTTTGAAGTAGGAGAATATTGTCTTTTTCTTCAGGCATGGTTTTTTCACTGTGTTGTAATGCACGTTGTATATGGTGATGGAGAAGCGCGCGGAGTGTTGATAATTTTTCATACAATCGAACACCTGTTTCCGCGTCATACTTTCGATCAAGTGCTGCTGCTCCGATAGTTTTTTTGTCCAAATCTCCAGCAGCACCAACTTCGCTTTCTTCAAATGCCTCACGAAGGTGATTCATTAAGTTAAGCCAGGTTTTTTCGTCTCTTTCGTTCTCGTTTTCGGATAAAGCTTTTAGAAGACGTTCAAAATCGTTTGCTTCTTCTGCAAAAAATAGACGTTCCACAATAAGTTGGAGTTTTCCAGGGGAAATTTTTTCAAATGTTGGTGATGGCTCAATGTCAAAGGCAAGCTTTGCTGTTGGTTTTTTTCTGGCAAGGCGTCTTATGAGATGAGTCAATGGTGCCTCATCAGGCAGAAAATCCCAGTTGGCAGACATCCATTCGAGAGGCTTACTAGACATATGGATAAGGTACCTTAAATTAGGAAGTTGAGCAATGATTTCTCTATGCAGTAAAACCTTGGAGAGGATTAGTGAGTAGTAAGACTTATTCCTTTAGTTTATACTCCTTATCTTTCGTAATTGAGTCCTCGATAAGTTTCCGCAAGAAAACGGAGCGGGGGAGTTTGCGTCGTTTTGCAATCCACGAGAGATACCGTTCTATGGGAGGCGAAACAAAAAAATTAAATCGGGTATCGAGTTGCTCTTTGGCGTATTCTGCATATTCGTGAACAAGCCTATCTAATTCTTCAAGATCAGAATATTTTACATAATAAAGCCTCTCTGAAGTCGAGAGGGTTGGGAATAAGTTTGGTTCTGGAGAATTAGTATTGTAAAAAACGATTGTAGGTTTTCCCTGCTCAACAGCGTAGGACAATAAATAACCAACACTTAAACTTTGATGGGAACATTCTGCTATAACAACATCAGATGTTTTTACGTTTTGTAATATCTTTTTATGAAAAACAGTATTATTTCCCTTCGTCATCTTGTTAAGTTCTTCTTGTGAGGTGGCTAGCACATGGTCTGAAATCACTTGATTTCCACCATCTCGAAGTGCATTAACTATTTTTTTATATGCATCTTTATATTCTGTTTTAGCTCTGATAGATGCAACAAACATGCATTTCATATGTTACCTTTTATATCCCATAATATTTACTGCATCACCAATAGTTTTTGATCCATCGCCTTCTAATAATGCATCAATAGGATCAGTATAAAAATCACTTAAAGCATAAATCAGTTTACCTGTTACGAATTTTATTCGTAAATTATTTTTTCTTGCAAATTCAGAAATTAATAAATAACCTTGCTGAGAAAGAGCCGCGCACACAATAATTAATTCTTTCACTTTAATTCCTCTTGAGAGAATATCCAACATAAAACCTAACGTAGTCATTCCAGATGCTACGCAAATTTCTAAAAATGTAATAGTTTTTTTTGTTGAATTGTCGAGTAGTTTATCAATATACTTCACTGTTCCATTTTTTTTCTGGACATGCATTCCAAAACCAAAATTCCCATAGGCATCTGAAAGAGGAATACGCTTACAATCAAAAGGAACAGTTCTTTCATTAATGTCTGGAAAGAGATTTGCGATCATTCCTCCTCCACGAAGAGGAACAATAATATGTTCAGCTGTGTGCCATGGTTCAAGATTCTTAAGTTTTTGAAAAATTTTAAGCAGTGCAGTTTTGTACCGATATATATCATCTTTTGTCAGTAAGTCGTAATCAATTCTAGCGATATCTGTGATTTCCCTCAAATGTTCTTCCACTACTTCTAATGTAGGGAAAAGAAGAGAATCATTACAAGTAGTAATGCGTTGTAATTCTGGAATCTTGGAATCAATAAGTGGCACAAATAAATCTTTAAACTCAACGTACATATAATTGAATTTTTTTCTGTCGCTATACCTTGGAGCAGCAATAGAAGAAATATCAATATGTTTCCCAATATTTGGATAAAATTGACTAATTTTTTTCCCACGAAAAATGTAGTGTTTGCTTAGTGGTCGCTTCATCATTTGAGCTGAATTATACCAGAGAGGTCTAATACTTCCTCACCCCAACCCCTCCAGTAAAGCTTTGNNGAAATATTGGCAAAAGTATACACCTCGTTTTCAAGAGTGCAAGTGAAGGTGGGTCCGGATGTCACCGCCACATCATCGCCGGTCAAATAATTCCCGCTATTTGAGGCAATCTTGCTATTTGCAAGCGTAAACTGCGTGGTCAGCCCATCGGGGTTTCGGATCGTCAATGAACTGGCGCTGCAACTCTCGATGCGCACGGCACTGCGGATCATCGACACCATGCTCGACATCGCATAGTCTCCCTGTTGCTTAAGCGAGAGCCCAATCGCTGCCTTGTTGGAGCTGGTCAACGTGCCTAAAAAGAGGTTCGTGCCGATCAGCGCAATAATAATCAGTAGCGTCACCACCACCAGCATTTCGATGAGGGAAAAGCCGGCGGTTGATTGGAAGTTTAACGGGAAATGCAACGGGAAGTCCCGGCCTTCCCGTTCTTTTTGAAAACTGCACCACTGTTTTATGAACTTCATGTTCATTGCAAAAACTTTCATTGCCACTCCCGCAGCACAGCCGTTGTTTTCGTCTGGTGAGTAGCATTGTTGTCTGTCCAGTCCACAAGACCAGTCCCCTCAATTTCAGAGGCAGAAATGACGGAAAATTGAACGGAGCGCTGATATGCTGTGCCGGTAATAACGTCCGTGGGCTGGCACGCACCCACCGCCAGCGCAGCAAACTCGGCGGAAGAAGCGGGGAGGGTGTTTACACAAATAGTAGAACTGGGATTCCCTTTGGCAACCACGGTTTCATAGAACGCGGTCCACCCCATGGTGTTGCGCATGCTCTTGACCCATTCCAGAGCAGCTTGGCTGTATTTGGTGGCCAAAGCCTGATCCGAGCTAAACCGGCGATTTTTGGTGACCAACGTCCCGCTTGCCGCAATGGTAATAAGCACCAGCACAACCACCGCAATCGCGATAAGCACCTCGATGAGGGTTGAGCCTACTGTTAACGGGAAGTCCCGACCTTCCCGTTCGCCACCTTTCAACCCACACCTCAAGTTGCCATCCCAAACCTCTCTCTGATGAACGGGAAGTCCCGGCCTTCC
>DUGB01000068.1 GCA_013331555.1 Candidatus Woesearchaeota archaeon | reverse complement strand
GAACATTCACATAACCCGGAGCATCACAGGTGAAAACAGGAGGAGGAGGTACATTCGTCCACGTTTTAGTCGTATTTAAGGTACAATTTGAAGCACCCCATGAACACAATCCCGTCATTTCAGTAAAGGTCTCGTTATTACAGACTGAATCATTCAAAATAGCAGTACAATTAAATCCAAAATCATCGCGATAGGAAGCTCCCCGTTTACATTGTCCGGTAGTGCCAAGGACGGTATCCCAAGTACTCAAAGAACTATTCAGCCGGTCACAGACATACTGCGGAAACATACCACAATCCGGCTTGGGTGCATCATTGAATGTCCCCCCTATCTGAGCTAAACAAAAACCACCCATCCATTCACAATTGTTAGCAATATCAGCTAAACACGTCTGGAAATTATTATGTGCAGCACAACTGGTTAACGTACCTCCAAAAGTCGTCTGGTTCGCACGATCATTAAATTTGTAGATGAAACTCGAGTTTCTTCCGATATTTGTAGCATTCACATACATCGCAACATAGTAATACGTACCATTAGCATCTCCTGGGCGAGCAGGAATCGCAACAGCAACAAGATCATCAGGCCAATCCCAAATACCGACTTCGGAGGTGTATGCTTGGCCAAAATTGCTTGTATGGGTAATATTGGGAACTGATTGAACGCTATCATTAAAAAGCCCGCCACTGGCATTAGAAGGCATGAGCATACCAAGGTTCATGACACGAGCGCCGTTTCTTCCATGCACCTGGAATCCTTGACCATCGGTTCTATTCATAATAAAGATATGGCCCATTGATGATTTGGTGAGTGATTTATTGGAAAAGTTAAAACCTGTCAACGATTGATTTCCGGTTTCATTCGCACGAAGGATAAAGGTACCATTAATCACACTTGCAGAAACAAACGGAACTACAGCAATTTGAATCAGAACCACGAGTGAGAGCATAAGAGCAAGCAATAAAAGAAGTTTTCCCAACCACCCTTTTTGTGCAACCATCACGTCACCAATCTTTTAAATTTATTTTTTGAGATGAAGTTTCCCCGATGAAACTTGAATGAACCATTCCTAATTCTTTTTGTTTATAAAGTTTTGGTTTAATTTTCAACTCAAAAAAATAATTTTTTGCAACAATACGAGCAATTATTCCAAAAATAACAGCGCAAACATCACCGCAATACCAACGACAAAACCGAAAAGTTGAACCAACGATTTAGTAGGGAGTGTTTCTTTGTGCAGTTCAGGAATCAAATCGGCAGTAGCGATGTAAATAAAACCGCCTGCTGTGAAGGGAACAATCGCATCAACAACCGAAGGTATTTTTCCAACGACAAAAACAAGCAGAGCGCCAACAAGTGCACTCAGGGCAGTTAAAAAATTATACAGCAGTGCTTTTGATTTCGTAAATCCTCCCTTGAGCAACACACTAAAATCACCCATCTCTTGAGGAATTTCGTGAAGCACCACAGCAAGTGTTGTACTCACTCCTAAAGGAATACTTGTGAGATAACTTCCAGCAATAATGAGGCCGTCCATAAAGTTGTGGAGCGCGTCACCCAGCAGATTCATCCATGCGAATGGATGGGGGTGCTCTTTTGAAGCAGGAATGTGGCAGTGGCGCCAATGAATAAATTTTTCAAGAATAAAAAAGATTATAATCCCTGCAAGAAGTGTTAATGAGAGTGATAAGGTAAAACCCGCTTCNNAAAAGCCATGAGTTTGTGAAGAAATTCTTTTTTGAAAGAAAGGAAAAAGATGCTGATGAGAGAAAGCAGACTCACGAGCAGGACGCTGAGAAAGATCCAAGCCCAGAGCATCATGATGAAGATCAAACACAGGAAGGTTTATAAAGTTTGTGATACCTCGGCAAAGCAATGGTTTACCGCTTTCGAGAGGATATGGCAACAGCTGATGTTGCAGTTGAAGTCCAAGCAAAAACCCTGAATCAGCTGTTTACCGATGCAGGCATGGCGGTTGCAGAGCAGAGTGCAAATCCGAAAACCGTGAAGCCCAAGATCAAGAAAGAAATCAAGCTGAAAGAAACAAACCTCGAAAAGCTGTTGTTTAATTTTATTGAGGAGCTGATCTTTATCAAAGACAGTGAATGCAGGGTGTTTAATAAATTTAAAGTAGTGGTAAAACAAGGAAAAAAAGAATGTGCACTGAGCGCAGTGGTCTACGGCGACACGATTAATCAGAAAACGCAAGAACTTCACACGGATGTGAAAGCAATCACCCTGCATTTATTTGAAATAAAGAAAATGAAGAAACCGCAACAAGGCTGGAAGGCGTTTTTTGTGCTGGATATTTAATGAGTGATGAATGGTGGATACGTATGGTTGATCTCGTCGTACCGTATGCAATGGCAGGAAGATGGGAAGGCACTGATTTTATGCCCTTTGATGGTCTTGTAACGCCAGGTTTAGAAGAATGTTTTAGTGCAATGACTTGGCATGCGTATGGTCAAGGTCATTATGGTACCCTGGGTCATTTTAGCCTGAGAACTCCACCTGAACGTTTTGACGAGTACTTTGTATGGCTGAAAAAACATGTTCCCTTTTCTCCTTTTGCAAAATTGTTCCTTGTCGGCGGGAGAACAGGGCATTCCAAAGATGCAATACACGAATTAGAAGAGCGCCTGCACAGAGAGAATTTCCCAAAAGCTCAAAAAGATGTTCTTGGAAGAGATCGAAGGAATGTAAGACTCGCAAGAGACGGTAAAGTACAGATTGCATATTATAGTCAACATCTTGCAGACAGAGATGAAGTAGAATATGTCTGTGTGGGAACGAAGGTTCTTGAATAAAAGCAAAACCTTAAAAACACGAACACAACACAGCAGAAACAGAGGGGAACATGGAAGAACAACGTCAAGAACGCAAACTTGGACCGCCATCCATCATTAAAAAAATAAGTGATATCGAGTGGGAGCTTCCTCCAACCTTTAAGGCAGGGATGCACGTTCCTGCACGAATTTTTGCAAGTAAAAAACTTCTTGACAACATGGATGAGGGAGTATTTAATCAGATTAGTAATGTTGCAAGTCTTCCAGGAATTGT
>DUGB01000016.1 GCA_013331555.1 Candidatus Woesearchaeota archaeon | reverse complement strand
TTAAATTAAGCTTCGGAGATACTGCTCCAACGCTAACCTTTTTAAACATACTATGCTTCGTTCTGCTGGGAAGATAGATGAATCAGGATGAGTATTTAGAGTTGTTGGAAAAGTACAAAGCTAAGATAAAAGGGGAATTCGGCGAAGCGGCAGTGAAGCCCACACGAGTTTCTTCTCAAGAATATTCTGAATTTAAAGAAGAGTTATACCCAACTCGTTATTCGTTGTATGAAAAGTTATGTAATCTAGCGGAAAAAATTGTTAATCTCAAAGCCGATCCAACAAAAGCAGCGATAATGCAGAAAGATTTAGATATCTGCCATCTGGCGGTAACACCATCAGGAGTATTGTCGTTTTCTATTTTAACGGCATTATTCACAATCGTTGTTGGTTCATTAACAACGTTTGCAATTCCATTAGTATTAGGATTGGAACCAATGTTCTTCTTAGTGATTTTCTTTTTGGTTGGTGGAGTTATTATGATTCCCGCACTCCAAAAAATTCCAGGATTTATGGCCAATACGTGGCGGATGAAAGCGTCGAATCAAATGGTGCAAAGTATTTTTTTTATGGTGACGTATATGCGTCATACGTCAAACTTGGAGAGGGCAATTGAATTTGCCGCAGATCATCTTGAACCGCCATTATCGCTGGATTTCCGAAAAATATTATGGGATGTAGAAACAGAGAAATTTGGCAATATCCGTGATTCGGCAAATGCGTATCTTGATTTTTGGAAAGAATGGGATAAAGAATTTGTGGAAGCATTTCATTTGATTGAATCATCGTTATTTGAGTCGTCGGAAGAACGACGATTATCTTTACTGGATAAAGCACTGGAAGTGGTGTTGAATGGAACATATGAAAATATGCTTCATTATGCTCACGACTTGCAGAATCCGATGACGATGCTGCATATGTTAGGTGTTGTACTGCCCATTTTAGGGTTGGTTATTTTACCTTTAGTGGTGAGTTTCATGGGCAGTGGTACAAATCCATTTACAACGGCAATTTATATTGCCTTGCTGTACAATGTTAGTCTGCCAATTGGAGTATATTATCTTGGGAGAATTATTTTATCAAAGCGGCCAGCAGGGTATGGAGCAGTCGATATTGGTGAACAGCCGGGTGTAAAGCATTTTCGCAATGTTAATCTATCGCTGGGGAGTGTAAGTGTTGATGTTAATCCATTCTATTTTAGTGCGATGATCTTTATTGTCTCTTTGATTATTGGTTTTAGCCCTTTGATTTTACATGCATTTTATCCTAATTTTGAAATTCAGTGGTTAGATGGAACTTTCAAGTTGATGGATTATGTCTGCCCACCTGATACCCCTGCCTGTGCCGCGGAGAGTAAGATTGGACCATACGGAATTGGTTCCTCCATTTTGTCGATTGTGTTAATCGCGGGCATGGGTTGTGCGGTAGGATTGTATTATACGCTGCGGTCAAAAAATGTGATTAAAATACGGGAAAAGACAAAAGAATTAGAGGAAGAGTTTTCTTCTGCTCTATTTCAGCTCGGCAATCGTTTAGGTGATGGCTTGCCAGCGGAAATTGCGTTTGCTAAGGTAGCAGAAACGATGCGTGGAACAACGTCAGGTGATTTTTTTAATATTACAGAGAAGAATATTACCAAGTTGGGAATGGGGTTAGAGCAAGCAATTTTCGATCCACAAGTGGGATCATTAGCACATTATCCTTCTAATGTTATCGAATCAGCGATGAAAGTCTTAGTAGAAAGTATTCGGAAAGGGCCGCGAATTGCAGCTCAGGCATTATTGTCAATGTCACGCTATATCAAAGAAATTCACCGGGTGGAAGAGCGCTTGAAAGATTTAATGGCGGAGATTATTTCATCGATGAAAGCGCAGATCAAATTTCTGACGCCGGCCATTGCAGGGATCGTAATTGGGATTACATCGATGATTTCAACAATTTTAACGAAACTGGCGGCACAGTTAAGCTCTTTTGCAACTCGTGGAGAAGGGGTAGGAGCTTTGGGAGATGTGCTGACTATTTTTGGAATTGGTATTCCCACGTTTCATTTTCAGATTGTGGTGGGGTTGTATATCATCCAAATTGCGTATATTCTGACTATCTTGAGCAGCGGTATTGAAAATGGTGCTGACCCTCTTGGAGAAAGGTATGAATTGGGTAAGAATTTGATCTTTTCAACACTGTTATATTGTTTCTTGGCGGGGTTGGTAATGATTCTGTTTAATGTCTTTGCGATCTCAATTATGAAGAATACACTAGTGGGATGAAGATTCCTTTTTAGAGAAGTTTGAAAAATAGTAATTTTGACAAATTAGTTGTTTATTTGATACCAAAATTACGTCTATTTCAAATTTTCTTTAGAACTTTGCAGGTGAAATACTGAATTTTGCAAAGTTCTCTTTAGAAATCCTTATAAATAATTCCCTGCTTTGGCTCGATTGTGGGATCGTAGCTCAATCTGAGACACGAGAAAGCTCAGCTTTCTGGGTTTCCTGTGCAGAAAAGAGCACTACGCTGAAGGGCATAGGGGGCATCTGCTTCGCTGCGATGAAACGTAGTTGTTGTGGGTTCAAATCCCGCCGATCCCATGTTTTTTTTTCTAAAAGTTAGATTTATATACAATAACTTATTTACGTTACGTAGATGTTACGGAAAAGGGGTTTAAGAAGAAAGACTACTTCGTCGCACGTTCTGCGCCATAAATTTTCTTGGGTAGGACTGGCATTGTTGTTTATGTTAGGTTTTATTGCCATTGCAACACTAATTTATTTTCCGGCAATTACGGGAAGCGCCGTGCAGGTTGTTAATTATGGTCCAGCAGGAACGGAATTGGCGTTTGAAGTGCGAGATGTGGAAGGGGTAAAAGATGTTACGGCCACATTTTTGGAAACGGTGAAGTCAGGGAAAATTTATTTTGTTAAGAACGAGAGCATAAAGTTTAATGGTGTTGCGTATAATAAATTTCGAGTTACATCAGCCGATGAAGACAAGATTGATTCTTTTCTGATAACATTGAAGTTAAGAGAAGAAGAATTATTGCGAAAAGAGATTGCTGTTGGTGATGTGCGATTATACATCAACGGAAAAGAGCAAGAAACAGTGATGACAGCACGAGAGGGGGCGTATTATTATTATTCCGTGCGGACGTCACAATTTGGAGATTATGTCATTGGCAAGAAAAATGTTCCGGCAGCGAAAGTAGAACCGGTTGTTGTGCAAGAAGAAATGGTGGTTGAACCGGTTGCAGAAGAAGAAGAAGAACCATTGGTAGGGGAAGCGATTCAAGAACCGGTTATAGAGCAACCAGCACCAGTTTTAGAAAGAACGTGGTGGATGGGAGTCAAAGAGTTTTTTAGTGGATTGTTTAATTAGTATTTACTTTTAAGTAACAAATGGTTTATAAATTATGTGCTTTTTAGTAGGTCATGACTCGCACGTATAACGATCCTGTTAAACAGCTCTCACGTGAAAAACTGCGTGAATTTATCCAAAGAAATGTTCTGCGTTATCGAAGATCTGATGAAGTGAGGGTTGTTTGCTTTCCTGGCGCGGAAGTGGAGGGAGAAGAAGGGCTTGAAGTAAAAGAGGTTTATGATTCGCTAGGAATTCCACGTAGCAATGTGGTAGGATTAGAATACAATCTTGACAACGCCCGTCGTTTGGAAAACGCTCAACTAGGCATTGAAGTTGTACCAGGAGAACGTGATCTTGATTATTTTGCAGCAACACCGCATCACTTTGATGTCATCAGTCTTGATTATACTGGATTGAAAACAAGGTCAGTAGCAGAGACAATAGAATTCATTGCTGCAAGGCAATTATTACGTGTGCCAGCGGTTTTGGCAGTCAACACGGCAGGATATAGAGAGCATCGGAATGTTCAGGACTATCTGCGAGACAGAGCACATCTGAACTTTGCTCAAGATGATGTTTTTTGGGATGAAGCACAGAAAAGTGATAATCCTTACTTGACGTTTGTTCTCCGTGGACGAGACAGAACGAAGAAAATTGAGGATGATATCCCTTCGTTGCGTGATGCGTTTACCCGGGAAGTCATTCGTATTTTACACTGGGGAAAATTAGCACGAGCAAAAATTGTCGGTGAAAGTGATCCCTATGTTATAGGATATCCAAACTCGAAAGAAATAGAAAAGAAGATTGCCGAGGCATTTAATTCCGGAGGAATAACTGCCGAACAGGGATTTTTCCTTGCCTATCCAACGCATATGAAGTATTTTCAAGATTACATGGCCCATCTTATGGGCTTAGATAAATCATTAAATTTGGAAACAGTAAAAGGAAAAGAAACACTCCATCGAATTGTTGCTGGATTATACGGAGCTTTCCATAAACAATACATCACTACAGCAACAGAACGTTATGGATACACAAGCAACAAAGGAACGCCAATGGAAATGGATCTTTTTATGGTCGGTAATCATGAACGACATTTGGCACGAATACGCGATTGCTTTGTCTTTGATGAGAATGGAACGTTGGTTCTCAATTTAGATCGAAGTAATACTGCTCTCGTTAAACGCTTTGGGCGAGCATTGGAAGAGATTGCGATCAGATCGCAAGAATCACTCAAGCACTTTAGAGATCTTCCGTTGCGAGTTGATCTTGGTTCTTCGTATGTGCGTCCGCCGCAACGAGAACGGATTTCTAAGAAAGATGCTATTGATTTGCTGCGAGGAGGATGCACGCCAAAGGAGATTGCAGAGAGTTATAGAGGATTTACGAAAATGCAGTTAGCGGGACTCAAAGCGATTTATGTTACCCAAGGAAAAGAATTTACAGAATAAAAAAATTGACCTTTCCTGTTGTGTCATTCCCTAATCTTTAATGTTTTTGGCATTGAGTTAATAATAAATGAGTTCGCTCAATTAATATACTTTATTTTCCATCAATCTTCTTATGAATGAAGCATTATCGCCTACCAATATACAGGTATTTTTTACTCGTTCAAGAAGTTCTTTCGGCGCTAACCTTCTGTCCGTTTCCTTTCCTATTTTTTCAATCTCTTCCTCAAGAAAACGATAATGATCAGGACTAACTGACTCTAAAAGATCTGCCATCGCATCAAACATATAAGCTCTTGAATATTCTCTTTGTACTCCCCCTTGAAATTGATCACGAGTTAGTCGTCGAGAGATTGCGTTCCCTGCTTTGTAGAGAGTTGCTCCTAAAGCTGCGCCACTTGCTGTACCAAATGTGAAAATCTCAGTCATATATTCTGGATATATTAAATAAGGGATAACTGCAATAATAAGACCTAGTCCACCCCCAAGAGTACTAGCAGGAATGGCAGTGTCTGGATTAGATGATGGAAAAAAAGGAGGAAATATTCTTCTTCCAAACTGATAACGGTTAAATCCCAACTTTGACAGATAAATA
>DUGB01000009.1 GCA_013331555.1 Candidatus Woesearchaeota archaeon | reverse complement strand
TTGAGTAAAACCACACGGCAAGAAAAACGTCGCTGCCCCAAACAAAAATGAACGCCAGGAACCACTTTTACCTTGTTCATGCTGATCATAAATTTTGTGGGCGATAAACTTCGGCATTTTGATTTGAAACCTATTGAGCCAGGGAAAAATACCTAACAATTGAACTCCCATGACAACCATAAGAACACTCGCAACAAGAGTGAGAATTCCCATCGTCCATGAAGACAGTGCAAACGCCGAACCAATAAGTCCAACCAACCCCCCTAAAATAGTATAAGAAACAATCCGCCCGACATTAAAATACAANNCGGACACCGCTAAACACGTTGAAAACGCTGCCACTAGTCCAAGAACAAGAACAAATCCATAGGTCATCGTATCCGTCACACCAAGTGTATCCGGAAGAAGATTAAACTGTGTCAATAAAATGTATAATCCCGCAAGAATAACTAACACTGCACCAATCTCCGCCCACGTCCGCCGTGAGCCTTGGAGAACAGGAGATGTTTCAGAGAGAATGGTATATTTTTCACCTTGCAATGCTTGCTGCAATGTTTCCAAAGGAACTTCAACAGCACTTTTAATCTCTACTTTCTCTGCAAAACGTCGAACCGTAACACGTTCAACACCAGGAACTTTACGCAGCTTACGCTCGATAAGAACCTCGCAACTTGAACACGTCATGCCTTGAACAGGATATGTTTTTGTAGCCATTTTATTTCTTCTTCCTTTGTACTTCTTTCCACATTTTGAGTATCCAAAATATGATCAACACCAAAACCCCCACTAAGATGAGCCCATAGAGGAACATAAAAGCCCAACCAAAACCCCATCCTCCGCTCCAACCCATCATACCACAACCAGGATAATAAACCATATGTATCTCACCAGTAGAACATAACGATTGAAACGGTTTATTAATCTATTGTGAAACTAGTTTCAAGATACAAAATACAGCAAATTTTGAAAGAAAAGCATCTCCTCCAATCACATTTATATTCTCTTTCTACTTCCTTAGTCCTAAAAAATTAAGAGGTAGAGACAATGGTAACACAAAATCTAGGAAAACTAGATCGAATTTTTCGTTTCGGGCTCGGCATCTGGTGGTTAAGTCCATTAGCACCACAGTTCAACGTAAATGGAGTAAATTGGATCATTTTTATTGTAGGGTGGATTGCTCTAGCAGAGAGCTTTGCAGGTTGGTGCCTTATTCACAAACTGATTCACATTAATAATAAGAATCAATAATCACACAAACTCAACTTCAATTTCGAGTTGATCAGCAGTAGGATATTCCACAACAATTGCTGGTTTTAACCCTAAGCGATGGAAAAACGTAGTATGATGTTTAGCACTCTTTTGAGACACTAAAATCCGTAACTTTGACTTATCCAAAAAGATCTGTTCATCTCGAAATTTCAATTTTGATTTAATTTCTTTAACCAACATTTCCAAACGAGGAAGGAAATCATCCGCAGACGCAGCTGCTAACTTCTTCCGATACTCGAACCCTGGAGCAAGTTCCGGAAGATACAACGCTCCCCGGATCAATTCGCCCTCCTCACCAACAACATCAAACGGCTTCTTCAAACCAAGCGCTTCCCGCTTGAAGCGATTAGCTAACTGCACTGCATCTTTTAACCGCGCCGTGCAAACATGAATGGGAATCACTATTTTTTCTTTCTCTGCCTTCTCCAATATCTTCTTACCAAGAGCAAGAGAGTCTTCCACCGCATAACTTAACGTATCTTTAGTGCTAAAACCCATTTCACCCAATTTTGATTGGCTGTTATCCGCAACTTCTAATTCATTCAAATTAAGAAAATCCACTGTATCATGAACAAACTGCACAATTTCCCACAGTTCTTTTTCTTTCGTTGGAATTAATGGCAGTTCCACTCCAATCTTCCATGAGAATTGCCGTGCCAACGCTAAGCGATCCCAGAATTTCGTTGAATCGAAATCAAGATGAAAGCGAATTTCATCTAATCCTGCATCAAAGAGCTGCTGCAACCCTTTTTGCGTCACTAAATTAAGTGAAGTGTACAAATGAATGTGAAACGACTTTCCTTTCTTTTCTTTAAGAAGTTTAATATAATGAACTGTCCGATCCAATTTCATAAGTGGATCACCGCCGGTAATCCCCGCTCCTTTCGCATCCATGGCCTCAACTTCTTGAAGAAGATCTTCATCAGATATAATCGCTCTCTCGTTTGCATAGCAAACATCATTCCCATACTTTTGATCAGACACTGGACAAAAATAACAGCGGCGAGGACATAATCCAGTTACAAACAGAACTACTTTTTCCCCGCGGACACACAATTGACAGCCTTCCGGCAGTTCACCAGAATTATAGGAATAAAACTGATTCTCCGTAGCCATAAACCTCAAAAAAGACGAGTGTATTATAACACTTTCTTAGAAAAAATTACTCTTCATCCCAAAATGCCGAATCTTTATCTTTAGGATTGCGGAATCGATTAAGATAAGGAACAATCTTCTCTTTCATTTCCAGTTTATATTTATCATCAATCTGAAGAGCATCTATCTCTGCATTCCAATCTAAATCAGGAAGAGCAGTAATATTACTTATAAACGTTCTTCCCTGCTCTCTAATCAGCTTATCAACAAGATGAGCTTTTTGCGTCCCAAACTGTTTCGTTGCCGGAAACTTTGTAACCGCATTTGTTCCTGCTTTCATTACGTATCCAATCTCCTCACAGCGCCTCAAATTCGTTCCCGCAACAATTTGCAGTTTTGGAAAGCGTATCCGTAAACGAGCAATCCATTGTAAGTAAAAATCAGACGTTGGACCAGCAGTATATTCTGTTCCACGCACCGGCTTAAGTGCATATAATGTTACCCTGTCAATCCGATACTTTTCTATAAAGTCAAAGAGATATTTCAGATCATCAAGCGTATCTCCTAAGCCAACAATGATGCAAATACTTCGTTTTAACTCGGGATCTAGATCGGCAAACATTTTTTCATACGGTGCAAGCGGTTTGCTTGGACACACATGTTCATGCAATCCCGGCGTCACTGTTTCCAGCGAACCATAAATCCCTTTAATGTAAGGTCGAAGTTCTGCCAAGCGTGATGGCGGTATCGCACCTAAATTCAGCCACACTTTTTCCCCATACACAATACTCACATTCTTAATAATCTTCAAAAGATCTGAAAAAGGCATAACCCCATAACCGCCAGTAACAAACTCAATTCTCCATCCAAAGATTCTAGAAAAAAGCGCTTCAATGAGAATAGATGCCATTGATCTTCGGGAAGTTGCCGGATGCATCTCTTTATGTTGATTCGTTGAACGAAAACAGAACGTGCAATCACCTAAAGCACAATACCAGCTGATGAAAATACAGCGACCATACCACGTTTTGCCATTGAAGTTTTGCCAGTATACTTTTGACGCCTCTTCCAGCAATTGTTTGGTTTCATCTGTAATGGAAATATCATTTACATGAAGAAATTTCGTAGAATCATAAACCTGAATGGAATCCATAATTATTGCGTAGGAAGAATATTTTTAAGCTTTTGTGTTAGAATTAGAAAAATAAAAGAAAAAAGTGGTGGTCTTAAAGTTAACCACAACGACCATCTGCTTGACACGTTTTGCCATCAAAGCAAGAAGAGGAAGTACGGCTAAATTGCCATCCGGTTAAATTATTTACCCCTATCTCTATGCAGGTGTATTCCTCAGCGTAAGAATAACGACCTGTCCGACATTTGGTAACAACTTCCCCTGGAGAGCATACTGCATAACAGGTTCCATAGAGCCGAGAACCCGATGAACTTTGATTAATTCCACAAGCCATGGGCTGACCATTTATAGCAAGGATATTACGACAATTAGTTTCTGTTGAAACAGTATTGCCACACGTCGTTGTAAACGATTCAGAAAGGTTATTACCATTACAACTAGTGGTACTTTGACCAGTCTTTTGACAATAGCGAGAATAATGCCAATCCGTCAAAGAACCAGACTGGACACAAACATACTCAGTATTGTAAGCAGAACTGAAAAAAGTCTCTCCGGGAGTACAATGTTCATAACAAACTGCATAAGGAGTTCCTCCAGGCATACTCACATTCATCCCACAAGAACGAGGTAGTCCCGTTACATATGAAGCATTACAACTGGTCTCCGTAACATTATTACCGCACGTTGTCGGAGCGGACCTAACCAAGTTATTGCCATTACATGTAAATGTTGGACCACCTGCAGGATCACAACGTGGAGGAGAAATACAACTTATCCCTGGAAAATGCGCAGTTCCATCATTGATAACAGAACTCTCATTGTTTACACAAAAAGTTCTACTAGTGTAGAAACCAAGCAATCCCTGACAAGAAGTATTTGTTACATTGATACCGCACGTCGTTGGAGTTGTCCTCGTAATACTACTTCTATTGACACCATTACAAGTATAACTTGGTAAACCGGTCACTTCACAGAGTCCAGCTGGTCGTTGACATATTGCCCCCATCGAGGCATTGGGGTGCAAAACACACTGCGTCCCACTTTGACAAGTAACATCCGTAACACAGGTTAAACAATTCTCACCAGCCTCCACAACACCATTACCACAGACTGGATTAACATATATCGGTTGACCAGTACGATTTTCTTCAGTTACGTTTTCTTCTGTTGCATTAACTACTAATAGAACCACACAAACCCCACCATCACATTGCTGACCTGTCGCACAGACAACATCTCGAGCACAACTACTGCACGTCTCACCGGCATCGACTCTTCCATTACCACATAATGACACACATTGACCAGCATTACAACGTTGACCTTCCGGACACGAGGAAATACAACGTTTCACAGCTTTTTTAGTAGAACAACTATAATCAGTAAAGCGAGTTCCAGAACAAACATCGGTATAGAGCCGCGTCGAACCAGCCCTATTGACAAACAAAGCACCACTTCCTGTAGTTGTACAACGCTGTCCTGACAAAGAAATACAACGCTGTCCAACAGCCTGACCAGCCAAAGCAGTCTCTTCTTGAAACTCATCATCTCCCGAACCTGGCGGCGGTGGAGTACAACTCACCACAAAAACAGCAAGAATGAAATAAGGGGTTGCGACCC
>DUGB01000033.1 GCA_013331555.1 Candidatus Woesearchaeota archaeon | reverse complement strand
AAAAAGTTTATTAATAGGAAGGGACGGCCGCAATATCGCCTTGTTGAATAGAGCGGTGGGGCGTTTTTTCAGCAAAGAAATTCGTATTGCGTGATTATTCCATGGGAAAAAAATCAAAAGGATTAGGAGCAGCCAAAAAATTGAAAAGTCGGCGTCAGCAGTTTAAGATTGTCCGCCGTCCTGGCATAAAGAAAAAGTACGATCCATTAAAAGGTTCTTCCCAAGCAAAAGCAATTGTTCTTGAAAAAGTTCAGGTTGAAGCAAAACAGCCAAACTCAGCAATGAGAAAATGTGCTCGTGTTCAGTTGGTTAAGAATGGCAAGCAGATCACTGCGTTTATGCCAGGTGATGGCGCTCAGAAGCTCATTAACGAGCACGATGAGGTTGTAATTGAATGTATCGGCGGAAAAATGGGTCGTTCTAAAGGGGATTTGCCTTGTATCCGCTGGCAGGTTATCAAAGTTAATGATCAAAGTTTAGATGCTCTCTTAAAAGGCAAATTGGAGAAAGCAAGACGATGACAACGGACGTTAAGTTTTTTAATCGCTGGAGTGTTGAAGGGATTGCAGTTTCTGATCCAGGCCTTGCGCGCTACATTACACTTGATCCTAAAATTGCCCCCAAGACTGGAGCTCGTTACGCAGGGAATCGATTTCATAAGTCTTACACGTTTATTGTTGAACGTCTCGCAGCGAAAGTGATGAGTTCTGGCCACAAGAGTAAAAAGCACTTTATAAGTTCCGGTCACAATACCGGAAAGAAAATGAATGCTTTGGGTATTACGCTTAAAGCGTTTGTTATTATCGAGCAAAAGATGAAGCAAAATCCTTTGCTTGTGTTGGTGAAAGCGATTGAAAATGCTGCTCCTCGTGAGGAAGTTATTTCTATTGAATATGGTGGTGCACGGTACCCTAAAGCAGTTGATGTTGCTCCTCAACGTCGGGTTGATTTAGCGTTGCGTAATATGACTCAAGGTGCATATCAGAAGTCTTTCAACAAGAAAACAAAAATTGAAGATGCATTGTCGGAAGAGATTATGGCTGCGGCGAAGCTCAGTTTGAGAAGTACCGCGATTACCAAGAAAAGGGATACGGAAAGACAGGCTTCGAGTAGTAAGTAAATAGTGTGGTTACTTTTTAGTAATTAATTTAACAATAATTTAAAAACAAATCCTCTTTTTTATTGATTATATGATTCCCGATAATATTAGTTTACACGTAATTCGCCCCGATGGTCTTTTTTGCCCAACTCAAGTTCCTTTTGGAATTGTGTATCAGTCTAACGGTGAATTATGGTATGAGGATTCCCATTCCCCTAACGAGGAAAATTTTGACATTATAGGCGGCACTCATTGGTCTCTTGGTCAACTTAAGGGTGATGTTGTTGATATCGTTACCAATACAACCGACGTTGTATATGCTATGGAAAATCGGGTTGGTTCTTTGTTTGGTTCGACTCGCCTTTCTTCTCGTGATTATTCTTCTCCCATTAGAACTATTTGTGAATATGAGGGGAAAATTGTTGCCGGCGGGCAGTTTGGTGTTGTTGATGCGCAGAGCGGTCGTGTCTTGTTATCTAAAAAGACGATGGTTTCCAATAAACTTCTCGAAATCGAGTGTCTTCGTACGAATGTTCATGGTCAGTTATATGCTCTTGTACGACGTGATAGTAATTTTCAACGTCGTCCAGGACTAGAATTTAATGTTTTATCATTGGTTGATAAAAATGATGGCCTCAATTTGTGCGATGATATACCTTTGACCTACGATTTTTTTCCACAAGATGTAGGAACAAGAAGAATGGATTTATTCCGAGGACGTTTTCAAAATTATAACCATATTCTTTGGTCAAATGTTCTAACAGCGACGGCTAGCCAGCTCTATGTTAATGATCATTTAGTCCGTACCGGTGGGGAACACACCGTACGTATTCCGGTTGAACGATACCAGCGTTGCTCAGGGAGTGAAGCTTTGGTTGATTTATTTGAGAGTAAAACTGAAGAGTTTGGGGTGTTAGTTGGTGGAGAAGAGTGGGTTCGACAACTCCGGGCGTTAGAATTACTTTCAGAAGATTTTGATGACGATGGCAATTGTGTTCTTCATACCGCTTATGCTCTCCCTGGGATTTACGGTCAAATGTGGATTGGGGTGCATGAGGAAGCTTTTGTTGTGGACAGTTCTTATCAACGGATTGATGTTACAGCGTTAAAACCTGTTTTTGAAGCTGGGCTTCATCAGGCTTTGGTCGAGCGTGCTAAACAAAAAGGGAAAATACGTGTACTTGGAGTATAATTCATATTCTTCAAAACCAGTTTACCTCCTAACATTTTTAAACTGTTTTTGTTTTTGATTATCAATGATCATTTTAGGAGTCGAAAGTACTGCCCATACGTTTGGAGTTGGGATCGTTTCACATACTAAAAAGGTCCTTGCCAATGTTAAAGATAGTTATACTTCTTCTTTGCATGGGATGATTCCGGAAGAAATTGTTCAACATCATCTGCGTGTTGCTGATGGTGTTCTTGCTCGAGCGCTCGAACAAGCGTCGGTGACGTGGGCTGGGGTTGATTTTATTGCCTATTCTGCCGGGCCAGGAATTGATCCGGTGTTATGGACCGGACATCGTATTGTTACAGGGTGGGCGAAGAAATATGGAAAAAAGTTAGTTGGAGTTAATCATTGCTGCGCTCATTTAAGTGTGGGGATGATGGTAAATTCGCTTCGTGATCCTTGTTACTTATACGTTTCGGGGGTTAATACGCAAGTCATTGTCCAGGGAAAAAAGAAATATGTGGTTATGGGTGAGACGCTTGATATTGGTCTTGGCAATATGTTGGATAAGTTTGGTCGTATTGTCGGACTCGGGTTTCCCGCTGGTCCCCAGATTGAACAACTGGCATTGAAAGGGAAGTATGTTGAGCTGCCTTATGTTGTTAAAGGCATGGATGTTTCATTTTCTGGTATTTTAACAAGAATTGAGCAGTTGTATAAAAGTGGAAAAGCAACAGTAGACGATCTGTGTTTTTCAGTGCAGGAAACGTGTTTTGCGATGGTTGCGGAAGTTGTTGAACGGGCGATGGCGCATACGGGGAAAAAGGAGTTGTTGTTAATTGGTGGCGTGGCTGCCAATAAACGCTTTGCGGTGATGCTTGAACGAATGTGTCAGGATCGAGGTGCACGCTTTACTGTCGTTCCAATGGATCTCGCTGGTGATCAAGGTGCAATGATTGCGTGGGAAGGATATTTGCGTCGGAAGACCTATGGTGATATTGAAGTTAATCCGCAGTGGCGGGCGGATGAGGTTTAGGTTGTATGTCTATTCCTCTGTGTCCTTATTTTAATCACTGCGGCGGCTGTACGACACAGCATCTTGATTATTCTGTTCAGATTGAGAATAAATCGAAAGAGTTAAAGCGAATTACAGGATGTAGTGAAATTGAGGTGTTTACGGGACCTGAATATCATTATCGTTCCAGAATGGATTTTGTATTTCATCATCGTGGTTTAGGGTTGCGTAGTAAAGGAATCAATTCTTCGGTTGTGGATGTGAAAGAATGTGTTATTTCTAATCCTGCCATTAATGTGATTTTGACAGAGTTAAGAGTATTTTTTAATGATGTTGATGCTTTTGACTTGCGCAAAAAGCAGGGAACGTTTCGCACCGTGGTTGTTCGTGTAACTTCGCTCGGTGAAAGTTTTGTTTCTTTTGTTCTCAACGAGGATTCACCAAGACTGGCGGAGGCGATGGAGACAATACAACGGTTTGTTACGGCCACTTCTGTTTTGAATGTTCTTGTGGCGTATGTTCCGGCTACTCTGGATGGAAATGTTTCGGAGGAATATGTTGTGTTGAAAGGAAGTGACTTCATTCAAGAATGTTACTTGGGTAAGACTTTTTGGTATTCTGTTCAGGGATTCTTCCAAAATAATTATGTTGTTGCTGGAAAAATGCAGGAATATTGTCGTACTCTTTTTCAGGGGAAGGAGACGTTTTCTGCTCACTTGCTCGATCTTTATGGTGGTGTGGGAACGTTTGGGATAATTAATGCCGATT
Organism: Candidatus Woesearchaeota archaeon; assembly: GCA_013331555.1. Taxonomy (GTDB): domain Archaea; phylum Nanobdellota; class Nanobdellia; order Woesearchaeales; family GW2011-AR9; genus UBA10204; species UBA10204 sp10204u. The sequence goes on along the minus strand of DUGB01000033.1, from coordinate 11,761 downwards.
TGTTTAAATCAGTTATCATTGTTGAGAGTGTTCCTTCGTGTATTATTGCTGCGAAGCGAAATTGTGTCGAGAATGAGATTAAGAATGTCAATTGTGTTTTATTGGATGCGAAGAATCTTCGCAAGCTTACTTTTCCTTCTTCCCTGTATGTCATTACCGATCCACCGCGAAGTGGGATGGATCAAAGAACAATTCAACAATTGATGATACTGCGACCGAAGGTTATTGTGTATATCTCCTGCAACCTTCAGCAGTTTGCTAAAGATCTGCTTAAGCTGAAACAATATTCAGTGCAGAGCGTCGCTTTATTTGATCTTTTTCCGCAGACAAATCATAGCGAAGCAGTAGTAGAATTGGTGTTGAGAGAGTAAGGGACTTATACAAGATGCAGAGGTGAACGCTTTTGACTAGAAGCTGAGATTAATGCTTTCGTCAGATTGGAATTAAGATATACTCTATCTCCATTTGCATACAAAGTAGGATCAAAAAGTATTTGATCAAATAATTCTAAACAGACTGTATCCAGTCCTCGTACTCCTGTTGCTTCTGGTGCTGCTTCTGCGATTACTCTGAAAGATTCTTCGTCTATCTCTAAGTCAAAACCAATTTCTCTGAAGAGTTCTTGGTATCGTTGAAGAATAGAATTTTCAGAACGTCTTAGAACTTCTACTTTTTGGTCAACACTCAATGGGTGGAGGGCGCCAATTCCAGAGAGTCTTCCTACAAGTTCTTGCATTAAACCATATACGATCAAATCTTCGTGTCTCACGTAGGTTAATAACTCTTCTCTGAGATGATTATTTCTTGGTTGTTCTCCAAATTTTCTCCCTGCTGCTTGTTCTCTTTGTATTCTTTGGGCAATTATCGTTTGAATTGATGGTTCTTCATCGTTTCCATAAAATGCTCCGGTGGTTATAAAAAACATGTTACTCGTGTCTATCCACCTTTCTCTTCTTGAACTTCCTTCACCATATTTAAGGAGGATTCTATCTCCATCGATCCATCCCATGAGTTCTCTCTGGATCCGTGAACCATATCCACCTCCTGATTTTCCCCAAGAATCCCTTGCCATTTTGTCAATTTCGTTTAAGATGACAATGCAATAAGGATCAACTCGTTCTGTTTTTTCTGCTAAGGTAACGAGAGCATCAGCTAATCTTGTTCCAATATACCCCTCGGAAGCCTTTCCGGTTAAATTTGTGCTTGTAAATGGCAGTCCTGCTTCTTTTGCGAGAAGATCAACCATATATGTTTTCCCTACCGCTGTTGGTCCGATGAGGAGAAGATGAGCTCTGGGCAAGCGGGGATTTCCAGTCCTGGCAAAAGTTTGGTATTTAGAAAACGCTACTGCTACTGTTCTTTTTGCATGTTCTTGTCCGATGACATATCGGTCTAAAAATGTTTTAATTGAAACTGGTTTATTCCATTCGATTTCATTTTTGGATGTTCTGTTATTGCTTGCGGTGCTCTTTCTATTTGGAATGTATGTTCCATCATGAAGTTGATGCCACATTTTTTCCCATTGTGGAGATTCAATGCTTTCATAGGAAAACATCTCGACTTCTCCGTTTTCGTCTCTAAACAAGCCAGTGTATTCAAATCCATTGTCAGTTTGGTTTACGAAAAGTAAAGGAAAATCATTTTTCGCTCCTTTAACACTATACATTGGAAATATTCCTTCGCGACCATCAAGAGTGAGTTCTCGATCTGAAAGCTCTAGTGGAACGTATATTCTCTCTTTTCTTTTCTTAGCTTCTTTAATTAATCTATTTTTAGTGTAACGATATATTGTTGGTTCTCTTTGATCATTGTTCGAAAGACTAAATCCCACTGGAAAGAAATGAAGTTCTCCATTGATGAATGTACCAAGGTGCAAATCTCGTCCAGTTTCTGCTCTTGGTGAGAAGTAGACCGGGGATTCTTCAAATCCATTTCTAGTCTTAAAAGAATCGGTTACTAATTCACTCCAAGGCAGACCTTCTACAAATTCATCGAGAGACCTCGGTCTCGTGGAAACTTGAATTTTGGCGTCTCGACCATCGACAACTCTTTTTCGAGAAGCTACTATAGGTGGAGTCATTTTTCCTTTTTTTCAGAAACTGATTTATAAATCTTATCTCCCATATTACACTGAGAAAAGCAGAAAGCNNACACTTTCAGCGAATTTCTCATGAATTTTTGGTAGTGTCTAATATTTATTTCTTTTATTTGCTTCAAGATTACCGATATCTTTATAAATGGTAAACTGCTCTATTTTTTAGAAATTTATCGTCGATAATAATGGGTTAAACATGGATCAAAATAATACCTCTCAAAATCCGTACGGAGCGGCTCAAATCACCGTTCTAGAGGGTTTAGAAGCAGTTCGAAAACGCCCCGGAATGTATATTGGAGATACCGCTCTACGCGGACTGCATCATTTGGTGTATGAGATTGTCGATAACTCTATTGACGAAGCACTTGCCGGCTATTGTACAAAAGTTATTGTGATTATCCATCCTGATAATTCCATTTCTGTTATTGACAATGGAAGGGGAATTCCGGTTGATATTCACCCTCAGTTTGGTGTTCCCGCTGTTGAAATTGCGTTAACAAAGTTGCATGCGGGAGGAAAATTTGACAAAGAGACGTACAAAGTGTCTGGTGGCTTGCACGGTGTAGGGCTTAGTGTTGTTAATGCGCTTTCGGTAGAGTTAGAAGTAACAGTAAAGCGGGATGGAAAAATATACGTCCAGCCATATTCACGTGGGAAACCTCTGACGACTCTGAAAATTGTTGGTGAAACACAGGAGCGGGGAACAATTATTCATTTTAAAGCTGATTCTGAGATCTTCCGAGAAACAGTGTTTCATTTTGAAATTCTTGCTACTCGTTTGCGGGAGTTGGCTTTTCTTAACAAGGGAATTTACATTGAATTGCGTGATGAACGTGAAGGCCAGCAAAAAAAAGAAGAGTTTCAATATACTGGCGGGATTAAGCAGTTTGTGGAATATATTGATCAAGCTAAAAATCCTCTTCATGAGGTGATCTACTTTGAGCGTGAGAAAGAGAATGTTGTCGTGGAAATTGCGCTGAGGTATAATGTTGGTTATCAAGAAAGTGTTTTTTCGTTTGTGAACAACATTAATACAATTGAGGGAGGAACTCATCTTTCTGGGTTTAAAACCGCTTTGACTCGGGCGTTAAATCGCGTTGCGAAGGATATGAGCAGTGCCAAAGAGGAGTTAAAGCTAGGCGGCGATGATGTTAAAGAGGGGCTTGCGGCGGTTGTATCGGTCAAAGTTCCTGAACCTTTGTTTGAAGGACAGACGAAAACAAAGTTAGGCAATAGTGAAGTGCTGGGCATTGTCAGTTCAATTGTTGATGAACAACTTCAGCTCTATCTTGGTGAGCATCCACAGATTGCGCGGATGATTGTCGATAAAAGTCTGGAAGCGGCTCGGGCGCGGGAAGCGGCACGCAAAGCACGTGATCTCGTTCGCCGCAAAGGCGCTTTAGAAGGAGCAGGACTGCCCGGGAAATTGGCTGACTGCAGTAATCGTGACCCCAAGAGTTGTGAATTGTACATTGTGGAAGGAGATTCTGCGGGCGGCTGTTTTTCTGGAGATACGAAAGTAGCTTTAGCTGATGGAAGAAATTTAACTTTTAAAGAATTAGTTGCAGAAGATAAACTTGGTAAAGAGAATTTTTGTTACACTATTCTTGATGATGGTACAATCGGGATTCAAAAAATTATTTATCCAAGAAAAACAAAAGAAGATGTTTTTGTTGCTAAAGTAGTGCTTGATAATAATGAGGAGATTGTGTGTACTCCAGATCATCTTTTTATGATGAGAGATGGAACATATAAACCTGCCAATCAACTTAAAGAGAATGATTCTCTCATGCCTCTTTATAGGCAAATCTCACGTAAGGGTAAAAATATAACTATCGATGGTTATGAATTAGTTTTTGACTCCCAAGAAAAACGCTGGATTTTTACTCACGTACTGGCAGACAAGTATAATTTGGATAATGGGATTTATGCTCTGGTCGAAGGTTGTCATAGACACCACAAAAATTTCAATAAATTAAACAATAATCCCTCTAATCTTTGCAGACTATCAAAAGAAGAACATATTGCTTTACATGCATTATTAGCTAGAAATAATTTTTCTAGACCAGAAGTATTAGCAAAGTTAAGAGTTATGAGGCAAACGCCAGAATATAAAGAAAAGATTAGGCGGAAGATGCTAGCTCTGCGAGAAGAATTTAGTAGGCGTGCTAAAGCACAATGGGAAAATGAAGAGTACAAAAGTTATATGGTTGAAAAGTTCTTACTCTTTTACAATCAGAATAAGGAATATAGAGAACGTTCTCTGGCAACATTGAACGATGCCCAGAAAAAGTATTGGGCTTCTGATGAAAATAAACTAAATCAAGCGGAACGGGTTAAAAAACTTTTTTCTGAAAACCCAGAAAAGCGAACGTTGCTTTCTAAAATTGCAAAAAATCAATGGAATGATGAACGATTAAGAGAATGGAGAAGTAGTAAAACAAAAGAGCAATGGACCGAAAAGTTTAGACTGCAGAGAAAAGAAGCGTATGATAAGACTTATTACACTAATACGATGTTGGTTTTAAAGAAGGTTTACGAGAGTAAAAATTTTGTTGACAAGCAAGAATTTGAAAAGTTAAGAAAGGAGATTAAAAATCCCAATGTTCTTTCTTACACTACTTTTGTTTCGCGATTTTTTGAAAGTAATGATCACGCATTAACTGAAGCAGTCATTAATTATAATCATAAAGTTAAAGCAATTATTCCACTTCCTGAAAAAATTGATGTTTATGATTTAGAAGTTCCAGGAACTCATAATTTCGCCTTAGCTTCTGGTGTCTTTGTTCATAATAGTGCTAAACAAGGCCGCAATCGTGAATTCCAAGCGATTTTACCGTTGCGAGGTAAAATTTTGAATGTTGAGAAAGCTCGTTTGCATAAAATGATGGAGAATAAGGAAATTCTGGCGATGATTATGGCGTTTGGAACAAGTATTGGAGAGGAGTTTGCTATTGATCGCTTACGTTATGACAAACTTATCATTATGACTGATGCAGATGTGGATGGATCTCACATCATGACGTTGTTATTAACGTTTTTTTACCGCTATATGCGACCTTTGGTTGATGAAGGGCATATTTATCTTGCGCTGCCACCGTTATACCGTTTGCAGAAAGGGAAGCAGGTTGAGTATGTTTATAGTGATAAAGAAAAAGATCGTCTTGCTGTTGAAATGGGTGATGGCATAACGATTCAGCGTTACAAAGGTCTTGGGGAAATGAATCCTTCCCAGCTTTGGGAGACGACGATGGATCCCTCTGTTCGGAAACTGAAGAAAATTATGGTGGAAGATGCGATTGCAGCTGATCGGATGTTTTCCGTGCTGATGGGTGATGATGTTGAGCCGCGTAAGTTATTCATTCAACAGTTCGCGCACGATGTTGTTAATTTAGATGTTTAGAATTTTTTACTATGGTTCGTCTTCCTCTTTTAACTGGTTTGGCTGTACTCTGGATGGGAATGGCTCCTCTGAGTAGTTCTGCGATGTACCAACCGCAAACAGTTTTTTCTCCTGTGACTTCTCCAAGTCAAGGAGCTATCCGAGAGCAATTAGAATCAAGATTATTTGATTTTGCTCGTGTTGCAAAAAAATGCAATGAGCGTGATGATTACTTTGGAGAAACAGGCGATGTACTGTCTGTCTATGTTTTAACTGACCCTGCTACTTTTTTACGGTTTCAATATATTGACCTTAGTTCTGGATTTAATTTCCGACCTAATGATAGACTCGGAAGGGAAGATGTCTTCACTCTCTATCTCTTGCATCGCCCGCTTTTTGTGTATCGTCCCAATCAGCTTGTAATGGAAGCTGGCCGGGTTGTTTATGATGGGCACTTGCTCGCTTTTGACGTGGATGGTCATTTTCATCTTCCAGTTAATGATTCCGGTTTGCAAGAAGGAGTTGAGCCTTATGTAGGAGATTATTTGCGATTGTTGGAGAAGATGGATTTGAATTCGTTTTTGGAATGTTCTTCTGTTAAGCGTTAAAACAACATTTCCTTACTCTTCAATTTTGGATGTGAATGAATCTTTTGCGTCAATTGCTGGTGAAGTTGATCTCTTTGTCCGGTTATGGCGGGATTGTGATTTTCCATGAATTGATGGATTGTTTCCATATCTCCGGGAATAATTCCGTAGGTTGTTGTAAGATGCTTTTTGTAGAATTGGAGCACGATACGTTCGTTAATGTATCTATTCTGGAGATCGGAGAGGTTAGCTGTTGGGTCAGGACAACGTTTAAACTTGACAGTATATTGTGATTTTGGAAAGACCAGCGAGAAAACATATTTTGACTTGGGAAGATGAAATTGAGAGGTGAGAACAGTGAATTGTTGTATTTTCATGGGGTCAATGAAGAGCAAACGGCAGAAATAGGCGTTGGAGAACGTGTCGCGTGATTGTTCTTCAAGAAGAATCTTTGTTGCGGGAATTCCTTTCTTAAGAAGATACCGTTGTCCTGCTTCTGCTTCAGAGATTAAATGTTGCGATCCCTGCGGTCGGTAGGTTCGATCTGAGGAAATTAAAAGAAAGTCATACTTTTGGTGTACTTTAACGGCGGTATCATAGCGGAGTTGCGTCGTTTCATTTGGTTCTTCTTTTTTGTTTAATCCGCCGCCAAGGATGATGAGGATGGTTGGTTTCATTGTTTATGCTTTGGAGATGATGTTGTAAAAATCGTGGTAGGTAAGTCCCTGCAGAATTAGTCCAAGAAGAAAACCATGCAAAAATGGATTATATATCTTCAGGCTAAAAAGAATGATTAACATAACTAATGCAATGAGCCAATGGTGAAGATGAATACTATAACTTCCAAGGGGGATGAGAAGTGATTTTACAATTCCTTGTTGCCCTTCGCTTTTGCCTGACAGGAAGTATGCTACAGCAAAGCCTGCTCCGATACCAAGAAAAAGGAAAATTTTATTCATGTGTTTAAATTTTCAAACTCGTTACTTTGCTGATGCCTTCCTGCATACTAATGCCATAGAGTGTGTCTGCTTCAGCAATAACGGAATCGTTGTGGGAGATGACAATATATTGTGCACGGTCGGCATATGCGCGGATGAGTTTAGCCAGTGTTTCGGAGTTATGTTTATCGAGCGCAGCGTCGATTTCATCAAGGATGTAAAATGACGCGGGCTGATATTCTTGAATAGCAAAAATGAAAGAGAGTGCAGTGAGTGTTTTTTCTCCACCGGAAAGAGATTTAAGATCCATGAAGCGGTTGCCGGCGAGTTTTACTTTAATACTTAATCCATCGTCGAAAGGCAGGTTAGGATTGTCGAGTTGGAGGTAGGCCTTACCTTTCTTAAAGAGGTTGGAAAAGATCTTTTGGAAATTTTCATTTGCTTGGTCAAATGTTTTCAAGAAGTGGTCTTTTTTCTTGGTTTCAATTTCATTCATTAGGGTCAATACATCTGTCTTTTCTTTTTCGAGACTGTCTTTCTTTTCGAGAAGCTTATTGAATTCTCTTTCTACTTCCTCATAAATTTCTAATGCTTTCATGTTGACAGCAGGAATTTGGGTGAGTGCATGCTCGCTTCTGGTCAATTCTTCTTGAATTTCAGTGGTATTTTTGTTTTTAATCAGTTCAATGTCCTTATAGCGGTTGAGTTCTTCCTGCAAACCTGCTAATCGGGCTTTAATCTCCGCATTGCGGAGGGAGACGATATTGGTTTCTCGTTCAAATTCCCGCATTTTCTCACGGATATATTCTATTTCAGTTTCTGCTTTGTTGATTTCGGTGGTTAATTTTTCACGGACAGTGAATAATTCTTTGTATTGGGCATAGAAATCTTTACTTTCTTTTTCTTTTTGTTCCAATGCTTTTTCTTTCTGTATAAGCGATGAAGTTAATGCTTTTACTTCAGTTTGAAATTGGTTGTCTTCTTTCTCGTGTTGTTTGAGGATATCTTTANNTTCCGTAATTCCGTAATCTCATTACGGAGAATTTGCTTGCGTGATTTGAAGTCTGCCAATTCTTTGTTTACGGCGTTTACTGTTTTTTGGATTGTGTTTAATTTTTCATCTATGACCTGAAGCTGCTGGTGGAGTTCTTTTTTGAGTTCGGAGGTTACTTCTAAATCGCCAGTCGTGAGATGAAGTGTTTTTTCGAGTTTAATCATCTCTCCTTCCAATTCTGCTTTGGCAGTTCTGAGAGCAGCGATTTCTTTATCGCTTGCTTCCCGTTTGAGTTCGATGTTTTTGATAATACTCTCTTGGTCACTAATCTCTTGTTCCATCTTCTCTAATTCTTCCAGCGAGTCTTTTTCCTGGAATCCGGATGCTGCTCTTTTGGTCATAAATCCGCCTTTCATCACGCCGCTGCCTTCAACAATGTCGCCGGTAAGAGTGGCCATTTTGATTCGTCCAACGCCGACTTTCCGCGCGGTTTCAATGTCTTCTACAACAAGAGTGTTGCCAAAAACATACGAGAATGCTTTTGCATACTGATTTTTGAATGAGATAAGATTGATGGCAAAATCGTGTACGCCGGGAAGCTGCTTTGTTTTTTTGTCATCAGCCGCAAGTTCTTGTGACTTAATTTTGTTTAAAGGGATAAATGATGCGGTGCCAAGTTTGTTTTCTCTAAGATATTCGATGCATTCGGCAGCAGTCTTGTCGTCGTCAACAACGATATGTTGCATTCTATTTCCTGCGGCCTGTTCTAACGGCAGTGCGTATTTACGATTTACCTGGCCAAGTTCTGCAACTGTGCCATGCACTCCTTTGAATTTTCTTTTGTTGTCCAGAATGCTTTTGATAGCGTTGTTGCTGGCAAGCCCCGCTTGGATGGACATTGTTTTTGCATTAAGCTTGCTGTGCCGTTCTTGGAGCTCAACCATTTTTCTTCTGGCGTTGGTAATTTGAGCAGCGAAACTGCTGTCTTGATCGAGAAGGGTATTCAAGCGAAGAGTTGCAGATTTAAAGTTGGTCTTGTAATCTTGAAGCTGTTTGATTTGAGTTTTATTTTGTTGTTCAACTTCTTTTACTTTAGCCATGCGTTCATCAATGCTGGAAAGTTGATATTCAATTTTGTCTTTCTCACGGAGAAGTTCCTGTTGCTGCTGGCGGATATGCTGGATCTCTTCTTGTTTTTGTTCTATCAGTTTGTCTTTGTCTTCAATTTCTTTTTCAATTTCTTGTGACGTTTCAATGTTATTTTTCTTTTTGAACTCGGCAATTTTTGCTTCAAAATCTTGAAGCTCTTTTTGTTTTTGCTTGAGCTGCTGTTGAAAATCGCGGTGTTGTTCTGTCGAAAGTGATGTCTTATCATCGAGTTCTTTCAATTCCTGCTGGAATTGCTCTTTTCGCTGTTGAATCTTGGTTAGTTCGTCTTTGAGTGTGGAGACTCTAGCTTTTTCTTTGGTGATATCAACTTTAAGGTCCTCAATCTCACGGTGGACTTTTACCTGTTCTTTCTCGCCTTTTTGCTCGATTTCGTGGTTTATTTTGAGGATTGAATCTTTGTTGGCGGTTGCTTTTGCTTTGAGATCGTTAATGTTTTTTTCAGCGGCGGCTATTTTTTGCTGCTGAGCATTAACCTCTCCTTCGTATTTGGCCTTCTCCGTTTCTTTTTCTTTGATTTGAAGATGAACGAGGGTAGCTTTGTGAGCATCAATCTTGGTTTTAAGTTCTTTGTATTTGATGGCTTGATCACGATCTTTTTGCAGTTCTTTGAGATGGGTTTTTCGTTCTTTGAGGATGATCTCAGCGTTATTTAATTGTTCATCTACCTTGTTGAGTTCCAGCAACGCTTTATGTTTTTTCTCTTCGTACATGGATACATCGCTGATTTCTTCGATGATCTTGCGGCGTTCCTGCGGGTGCATATCCACAAAACGAGTGATATCTCCTTGAAGAATAATATTGTAGCCATCAGGGTTGATTTTAGCGTGTCCCAGAAAATCAACAATTTCAGAGCGGGTGTGTTTCTTGCCGTTTAAGCGGTAGACGCTGTTGCCGTCTTTGAGGATAGTTCTATTGATAACAATTTCTTTTTCGTCCGTGGGAAAGATACGGTTGTCGTTGTCGAACGCGATTTCGACGTAGGCGGTACTTGACGGTTTTTTGTCCTTTCCACCGTTGAAGATGAGGTGTGATGCTTTTTCCGCCCGCATTGATTTTGCAGAAAGGCGGCCTAAAACGAAACCGAGAGCATCGCCGATGTTTGATTTTCCGGAGCCGTTTGGGCCAAGAATGCAATTATACTTGCTTTCAAAAGGGACTTCTGTTTTGTAGGCAAAACTCTTGAAACCGTGAATAACGAGGCGATTAATTTTAGTCATCTCATACTCCCTTTTAGCGAGGAAAGAGGTTTTGTTTTGGCTTTATAAACGTTGCTATACTTCTCAATTTATTATTAACTATTGAGTAATAAAAATAAAAATGTTTATAAACTCCATTATTTTCCTAGATCAAAAATGGTGAAAAGCTTACCCTCTTTGGTATTGGCCTCTTTTTTAGCTTTAGCTCTGCCAAGAAAATTATTTGCTTATGATTGTGATTACAGCATTGATTGTACTGTTGGATCATTTGCTGGAGATGTAAAAGCGGCAGGAGACAAAGGCAAAGGAAGAAAACTGAGAGATGCTCACGGTCCTGGAAGCAATACCACTTCTTATCATCTCGATGGTTCTGAGGCGTTAAAACTCGGTGATCGGTTCTATGATGTTTCGTACACTGATGTTGGGAATGATGGTCCAGATTCAAGAGATGATTTGTCAATAGTAGAAAAAACAAAACAAGGGCAAGAATGGGGATATGGTAGAACCTGGTTAGATCATGCACTCAATGGATTTTATAATCTTGTTCGACGGTATGGTAGGAGTACGGAGTTCGATACATTAAGTCCTCGACCTTCGACTCCTGAAGATTGGGAAAGAGCCGACAACGCCTACAAGACGGTACTTATTCATCTCGGGAGAGAGCTTCTTAGAAATTAATAATCATTAGTTAGTGATATTCTTAGAAATGTTTATAAATTGGTGGTTGGAAGGAAGATTATGGCAGAGCAACGTGAAGGATTGTTGGTATTGGTACAGTTGGGGAGAAAAGAAGAAGGTTTAGATTTAGACAGACAAGTTAGAGACTATATTAAACATTATGGTTCTTCTCTTCTTTCAGTCAATACAAATTCTCTTGGTGTTATTGGTTATATTGGAATTGTTCCTGAGGCAGGTGTAGATGAACTCCGAAGAATGGGTGTTAATGCAGTTTATACACATCCTCTCGATCCGTCTTTTCTTCAACTTCCTCAAGAGTGGGATGATGAAGCTAAGCAAGTTGGAGAAGTAATTAGGGGTTATCAGCGATTACTAACAACGTACTCTGGTTACCACTTAAATTTAGCACAAGGCCAACGACTTAATCGTCAATGGAAAATTCTCAATAGTTATACTACCGAGCAATTGGATTGTTTCTTATTGAGAAATATAGTTAAACAGGTTGATGAAGAGTTGAAACGGTCACGGACACAACCTGAAACTTAATTACCTGTGTTAGATCAGACTGAATAATCTTTTACATTTAATAACCAGAAAGCCCTCAGCTTTAGCTGAGGGATGAATGGCTCTGGTTATTTATGTCACAAAGTGCGGGGTTTAGAAAGCGTCTCTTTTCAAGCCCTGCTCTTCAGGGCAGGGTGAGACGCTTTCCCGCACTTTC
>DUGB01000095.1 GCA_013331555.1 Candidatus Woesearchaeota archaeon | reverse complement strand
AGATTCAGAAAGATTATTAAAATTCAGTTGTATTTCAGTCATTGCAGTAACACCCCATTTTGTTAGTTTTTCCAATCAAACAAAATGGTTACTGCTTTATTTGTTTATCACTCACTTTTCGAACTGTGCCTACAAATGTTATAATACTTCCCACCACGACGCCATAGACATATCCTCCAACAATCATCAACGGCGTGCTTGGAATGGGCAGTGGAATTGATGCAATGAGAAGTAAAGAAAATAGCACATATCCCCACGGCCCTGCCTGGAGAAAAAATTCTCGGAAGGAAGAAAATGAAAAAGCTGTCTTCTGACTCAAAATAGTTACTACGATAATACCCATAATGACTGCCAGAAGTGCATATCCTCCCACGCGGTGAGTTAATCTCATAGAAAAAGTAAAGTTAGTTTTATTTAATATCTTTGCGGTTGGTTGGGATGTGGGACAGTAATAATCAATTCTAACTTTTGAGAAAAATTACATCCATTTTTTTCCCATGTGCTTTTTCTCAACATCATTTTTACTCCATTTATATTGGTTATCTCAATTGTACCAACGATCCAAAGTACCAACCATCTCACCTTTTAGAGCTTTAGATAGTCTATCATAATACTTTTCTGTATACGGAACCCATAATTCTTTTGATTTTTGATAGACTTCAGCTACTGAGTGTTGTCTGAGATTTCTAAATCCATTTCTCGATTCTGATCTTCTTAAATCATTGCAATAATCTAAAGCTGCTCCGGTACAATCTATTCTATACCCTGACATAAACATAGTTGGTAAAACTGTACAACTTATAGCAATTCTTGGACTTTCAGATAGTGGTATTATAATTGCTGGAGCAAGATCTTGTGTAACAGCAGCTCCTGTTATATTGATCTCTCCTCTTTTATAAAGCTCTGCCAATATATTCGCATGTTCATCAGCAAGAACTCCAATTGTAATATCTAATTCTTTTGGAACACTCTGTAATTTATCAATAACTCTATAATAGGCATCCAACTTTGAGATTAACTCTTTCCTATTATGCGGTGTCGGATAACAAAAACCAATACTTGCATATTCAGCACCGGCTTCTGACAAATCTTTAAGCATACAATCTAAAGAATCAATGTTTTCTGGCATTGCTGTGAAAATAATGGTCCTGTTTTTTATGCCTGCTTTAGAAATAGCTTCTAGTCCTCTTCTGGATTTTATATAATTACCCTCACCTCTAATTTTATCATGGAACTCTCGATAACCATCAAAACTTATTGAAAAGAAATAAAAATCTGGATGTTGTTTAATCCTATCAATATGTCTCTCTATTAATGTTCCATTAGTAATTATCTCATATTTTATACCATTTTTTTCTGCCAATAAATCTAAGATTAGAAACGTTATTTCTGGTGAGAGTAATGGTTCTTTGCCGACTATATTGAAATGTGTTATCCCAAATTCCAATCCTTCATTTATTATTCTCTTCCATTCTTCAGTTGTTAACAAACCCTCTCTTTGAATAAGACTTTTATCATGGGTTGAAGCATAAAAACAATGATCGCAAGTTAGATTACAAAGGTCATTAACACTTAAGCCAAGTTCAGCACCATAAGGTAATCCTCCACCTGGAGCATATAACTCCTGTATATAATCCCTTGATCTTTCTGCTACCTCCAAATGGTGTTCCCCATTTATTAAAGATTCAAATATAGAGAATTGGAAGTCAAGATGTTCTCGATAAATGTCTCTTTCAGATGCTATCATCATTTAGCAGCACCTGCTCTAAAACAACGAGATGATCTCTCAAACCTTGAGTTCTATAAAATTGTAAAGCATTTTCATTAGCGGCAAATACAGAAACTTGCAATCTATCAGCACCTCTTTGTCTTAATACTTGCTTTGCTGCTCTAAACAACTCTGTACCGACAGCACCATTTTTCCTATAAACTCCATCAACATAAAAACTGTCTATTATTCCAACTAAACCAGTATCTCTAAATGGAATAGGTTTTTCTTCTGTATGATATGCAACATATCCTATAAGCTTAGTCCGCTGTGTAGCCACTATAACATTTCCATCCCCCACTAATTTATTTCTATGTGGTTGATCACTTACATCAAAAGTCCATGACGTATTTAATAATGGGGGGCAATATTGTTCCTCTTCTCTATAATGTCTTTGATTAAGCTCTAGGATTTTGGACATATCTTCGAATGTAGAAGTTCTAATAGAAAAATTATTACCCTCTTTAACATACATTATTTTTCTAGGCGCACCAGCTCTTCCAAAACCAGCTGCAGAAAAAGATCCACTAATATCGGGATAAAATGTACTTTTTGCCATAAACTTTTATTTTACTTTATAATATTTAAACATAACTAATTAAAATATTAACAAAGTAGTAACTTTTATAAATAATATTACTATTTGTTAACTATGGCCAATTGGCAAGTTAAAGCATCTGAAGAATATGTAAAAGTAGACAATAAAGATCTGAAGATTTTAGAACTTTTACAAACAAATACAAGAATTCCTCTTAAGGAAATAGCCACAAAATTAAGAATAAGCAAAGTAGCAGTACATAATAGAATAAAAAATTTAGAAACTAAAAAGATAATACAAGGGTATAGTTGTTTTATAAATTTTAAAAAGCTTGGATTGAACACATATCATATTGCTATTAAAACAAGTATGAGCTTAGAAGAAAAAGAAAATTATGTAGAAAATTTAAGAAACAAAGATTTTATCAATCAAATATTAAAAATAAATGGTGGCAAATGGGATTTCTTAATAAGGATAATCTCAAATGAGGATAATATTAATGATAAAATTGATTTATTGCTTAAAAAAGATATTCAATATTTTGAAGTTATACAGGTACATACAGCAGTCTTTCTAAAAAAAGAATCAGGGCAAATAGGACATATGAACTCTGGTAAAGAGTTTACGAGTAATGAAGACATAGAATTAATTTATGAGTTATCCATAAATTCTAGACAAAAGATTACAGAATTATCAAGAAAATTAAATCTGGCCCCTATTACTATAAAGAAAAAGATAAAAGATTTACAAAAAAGGAATATCATACTAACACTGCCTACAAAATTCAATCCATTATTATATGGAAACGAGGGTTATTTATTTTTAATAACAACAAAAGACAGAAAAATTGGGTCACAAATAGCAAACATATTAGCTACAGTAAATTCTACAGGAGTATTTATTAACATCCAAAATCCTAGTATAATCGGTTATCACATAATTTCAAGTTTAGAAGATTTGAAAAAGTTAGAAAAGGTAATCCTTCCCTATATTAGTTCAATAATAAGTTATGAATTAATAAAAATAGAAGAGCAAACAAAATATCTTTTTTTTCCAGAATCAATAAAAAAAGAATTAATTAATGCCAATAAAAAAATTTAACAAAAATGTACATTACACTAAAATATCTTAAAATCAACCGATCATTTTATTTGAAATGGTGTTGGTTTATCCCCGAGACGATTTTTCGTACTCTCTCTTACTTCAAAATAATAATATTCGTCATCCCTCTCCTTTTCCGCTCTAATATTCCTTTTCCTTCCATTCGATCAAGAATTCGGCTTACCTTCACTTTGTTCGTGTCCGTTTGCTTAATAATATCACTCTGATACATCGAGCCTTGTTGTTCAGCAATCAGATTGTAAATTTTCTTCTCTTCTTCAGGAAGTTGGGCAGGATCAATTGTTGTAAAAGATTCTTTCTCCTGTTCTTTCTTTACCGGCAGGAGCAGCAGATACATCCCCGCTCCCAAAATTAAAACGGTGATCATGAATGCTGCCAACAGCAGCCAGGAACTATTACTCCCATGGGCTGGGCACTGATCCATCGTCAATGTAGGAGACTGTTCGACCACACTGCAGAGAAAAGCTTCTTCTTTATCCACATTTATTTTAACAACAATTAAAATAAAAAATAATACCACTGAAAAAGAGATCAGCATTGCTCCAATGCTTTTATGACCGAACTGTTTCATAGCTTCTTTCCCTTCAGCAACAATGAATTTGTAACAACACTAACGGAACTGAGCGCCATCGCTCCCCCGGCAATGATCGGGCTTAATAACCATCCCGTCCAAGGGTACAATATTCCTGCCGCAATGGGAATACCAAGTATATTATAAACCAGTGCCCAAAACATATTTTGCCTGATCTTAGACATGGTCAGCTTACTTAATCGTACTGCTCGTGGAACGTCCATTAAACTATTTCTCATTAGTACAATGTTTCCTGTTTCCATCGCCACGTCTGTTCCAGAGCCCATGGCAATGCCAATATCTGCCAATGCTATCGCTGGCGCATCATTAATACCATCTCCCACCATCGCCACTTTTCCATTGCGCTGCAATTTCTTGACGTACTCTGCTTTCTGCTCTGGCAGAACTTCCGCAAAGAATTTGTCAATTCCTGCTTTTTGGGCAATGGCTTTTGCTGTTCGTTCATTGTCTCCTGTAATCATATAGGAAATAATTCCCATTTTCTTTAACATCGCGACTGCGTGGGGTGAATCTTCTTTAATTTCATCTGCCACTGCAATCAACCCAAGAGCTTTCTTCTTTTCCGCCAAAATCATCACTGTTTTTCCTTCTTGTTCCAGTTTTTCAATCGTGGAAGTATGTTTAGCAAGCGGAATGCTTCTCTCTTTCATCAAGCGTTGATTTCCAAAATAATATTCTTTCGATGCAATTTTGGCTTTGACTCCTCGTCCAACCAATGCCTGAAATCCCGTCACTTTTTTCCACGCAATTTTCTTTGTTTTCCCTTCTGCGGCAATCGCCTCTGCTAAAGAGTGCTCAGAATTCTTCTCAATGCTGGCTGCGATTTCCAACACTTTTTCTTCTGATAACCCTTGCAGGGGAATTATTTCTGTCACGGCTGGCTTGCCTTTTGTAATCGTTCCTGTTTTATCAAAAATAACATACTTTAATTTATGGGCGCTTTCCAAAGCATCGCCGCCTTTAATGAGAATGCCATGCATCGCCCCTTTGCCCGTGCCCACCATAATCGCCGTTGGTGTGGCTAATCCTAATGCACAAGGACAGGCAATGACGACGACTGCTACTGCGGCGATGAGCGCAAATTCCAACTCTGCTCCTAACATCAGATACCACACGAAAAAAGTAATTACCGCAATGCCAATAACGATAGGGACAAAATAGGCAGACACTTCATCCGCAAACCGTTGAATGGGCGCTTTTTTTGCTTGCGCATCTTCAATCAATTTGACGATTCTCGCTAACACTGTCTCGCCGCCGACTTTGGTCGCTTTAAACGTAAATGCTCCTTGTTTATTGATCGTAGAGCCGATCACCGCATCTCCTTTCTTCTTTTCTACAGGCATACTTTCTCCCGTAACCATGCTTTCATCAATCGCTGAATTGCCTTCAACAATAACGCCGTCGACCGGAATTTTTTCTCCCGGCTTGACGCGCAAAATATCTCCCGCAACGACTTGTTCAATAGGAATACTGATCTCTTTTCCTTGGCGGATGACTATAGCCGTCTTTGCCCCAATTTTGAGCAATTTGGCAATTGCCTCACTCGTCCTGCTTTTCGCCCGCGATTCTAAATATTTTCCAAGGAGAACAAATGTAATCAACACCGCTGAAATTTCAAAATATTGATGTCCCCCTTCTACCGCAAAAAGAATGACATACAAAGAATAGAAATACGCTGCACTCGTTCCGATAGCAATCAGCGAATCCATATTTGCTGATCTATTCTTGAGAGCAGTCCATGTTCCTTTATAGAACGGCCAGCCGATATAGAACTGTACTGGTGTTGATAACGCCCAAAGAATTTGATCCCGGAACGGCAGCTCCATGAAAAACATACTGATCATTAACGCCGGAACGGCAAACAACGCACTGATAATTACCTGCCATCGTAAAATGCGTAAATCTCTTTTTTTTGCAGCTCCTTCTTTACCAAAGTCGCGATAGACTTCCGCTCCATATCCTTTACTCTTGACAGCATTGATTAATATAGTTTCATTTGCTTTCTTTTCATCAAATTCCACCTGCGCTTTCTCCGTAGAATAATTCACCACTGCTGTTTTTACTCCCTCTACTTTTTCCAACGCTCTCGTTAAGATCGTTGAACAGCTTGCGCAGTGCATTCCTTTGATTTGAAGTGTTGTCTTAGTCATTGTTTTTCCCCTCTCAACGTTGTCCTTCTAGGATTTTACAGCAGTATTGTTTCATATGAGCATCGATTAATTCTAATAATGGTTGGATGGTCTTTTTATTTAATGTATAATACCTATACTTTCCTTTTCGTTCCACAAAGACCATGCCGTGGTATTCTAAAATCTTGAGATTATGAGAGACCAGACTTTGCTCAAAACGAGTGCTCTCGCAGATTTCATTCACACATTGAGGTCCGTCTCTAAGAACGTTTACGATCTTTAAACGGCTATCATTAGCGAGTGTACCAAAGAACAATTTATATGCTCCAAAGAGTTTAGATGAAATCATCTTCATATGAATTTAATTTCATATATTTAAAGGTTGTGGTGTTTTTTTCTCCGAATTCCAAACCACTCCCTGTTGGAACTACTTTACCACGTGGTTTATAAAGTGTTTCTCGCTCTAGTAGACCTATGTCTCGTCCCGATACTCCTAATCTTCAACATAACCTTCGTTTTTTTGACAGATGGGCTTCCAGTTATGATCACTCTCTCTTCCAATTCTGGATGAAAAAATTTCACGTTCCGATTTTGCATGAATTAGAGAACAAAAGAAATCTTGCCATTGTGGATCTGAGTTGTGGTACTGGCCAATTATTATCTTCCATTTATCAACAGAGTGGCGGGAACGTCAACCTTTCTGGAGTAGATATTAGTAAAGAGATGTTAAAAACAGCGAAGAAAAGACTGCCTTCTTCAGTTAAATTATATACTGCAGACGTTCATTCTCTGCCATTTGCCAGCAACACTTTTGATTACGTCCTGACGACGGAAGCGTTTCATCATTATTATGATCAACGTCAAGCACTGCAGGAAATGAAGCGCGTAGCAAAAAAAGGCGGCCAAATCATTGTCGTTGATGTTAACTTTTTCTTCTTTTTTATCCATTGGATTTTTCAAAAATTCGAACCTGGATGTGTCAAAATAAACAGTAAAAAACAAATGAGACAATTATTTGAGAACGCTGGCTTGACTCAGATCGTCCAGCAAAGATCTTTTCTCTTTTCCATTATGACTAAAAGCTTCAAACCATAAAAAGTTAAAAAATAAAAATTACTCTCATTTACAATTACAACATTCACTAAATTCTCTTAAGAGCTTTACTTCTTATTTCCCGTGAGGTTAAAAACTCCCGTCACGATAAAAATGAGTGCTAATAACGTCACTGCCCAACCACCGCCCATCATCGTTCCTCCTCCAAAGCCCATCATTCCCATCATCCCAACTCCTCCGCCAGGGAACAATAACGCTAACACTCCTCCGCCAATTTGTATCCAACCAACAACTTTTGTATCCATCTAAATCACCTCAATTAGTACAAACAAGAGAATATAGGTATATTAAAGCTCTTTATTTTATTCCAACTCTCTTTTCAACGTCTTATGGGCATTATTGATTGCTTTAAACTTTTCAGGATTGCCTTGAGGCATATCAGGATGGAATTCTTTCGCCAATATTTTATACTGTTTATTAATCACATTCATATCTTTTGTATCTTCGCTCACTCCCAATATCTCTCTCGCTTCCTTGCGTTGTTCTTCAACATCACGATCTTCAGTAAAGTCAGCGATAAACTGCTCCATTGTTTTCTTTCCCTCTAACAACGCATTCACTTCTAGCTCAATTATCTTTGAAACAACATATAAATTTTCAACAAATTTATTGAACATATTATAACTATAATAAAAGCGGCGTCCTTGAAGGAACCACACTGCTGATGCCGGTGCTTTTTTCATCGCAAATGGTTCCATAGGAACGTCTACATGATCATCATTTAGACCAATCTTATGGAGAGATTCGATGATATTATTTCTAAACAGCGTTGCTCTTCGATTAAACGAATCTTTGACAGTAAATGCCGTCAATTCATGTCCTTTAACAGTTATGGTCACCATAGTTTAAATCATCACTTAACTGTGATAATATGCTCTTGATTTGTCATTCTTTTATAAATATTAACTTGAAAATTGTATCAAATAACCAGAAAGATCATTTCGTTTCTTGTTCCCATATTTTTATCACGTATTTTTGACAACGAAAATTATTTAACCATCATTATCTCTCGAACTCTGATGGCTATTGAAAAAGTCTTTCCAGCTGGTGATGCTCGTTATATCCCTGGAACAAGAATCCCTCGTGCTTTACCTGATGTAGCGCGGGAGATGATTGAACTGTTTCTTGAACGCCATCCTGAGAGTAATATTTGGGCTTTTTATGTTGCAGGCCCTTTTCAGCTCGTTCCGGTCATGGATTGTCTCCGGCGTGCCGATAATCAAAGAATCATTCTCTCCCGTGAAATCTTCCCTTTTTCTCCGTTTGCTCTTCAGTTGCCGTCTCAAGAAGCACCCCAACGCTATTTGGCAGGAGTTTCTGAAGCCTATTTTCAATTTTGCGGACTTGAAATGCCCAGAAGTTATGGTCTTCAGAGTGATTCTAACGGAACGGTTATTGGAGCGTATGATTTTCAAGTCCAACGTCGTCAATTTCCAGAAGGAGAGTTATTTCTCAACACTCTTTTGTCTTGAATTCTACTTCTACTACATTTATAGTTCTCTTAACTCTTTTTTCTGTTTTAAAGTCGAATTTCGATAGAACAACAAAAAATAATATATACTCCAACCTCTTTCTTTTACACTATGAATAAGATTCTCCTTGCTGTTCTCCTGGCTGGTTTTGGCACTCAACTTATCAAATTGATAATCTATCTTTTCCGCCACAAGTCTCTTTCCTGGCATGATTTAGTCGTCACCGGTGGGATGCCTTCATCTCACTCTGCCTTTGTCGTGGCGTTGGCAACGGCCGTTTATCTTGAAGAAGGAACAACCACTGCTTTTGCTATCAGTTTGGTCTTAGCGCTATTAGTCTTACGCGACTCTTTTGGCGTCCGCCGTACTGTTGGCAATGAAGGCAGAGCAATTGAGAAACTCTTTCGCATGCACAAAATAAAGTCCGGCTTCCACTATTCGCTTGGCCATACGCCATTGCAGGTTATTGTTGGTTCTGTGCTGGGCTTTCTGATTGCGTTGGGAGTATATTTCTTATTTTAAATTACCTGTTAATTCTAATAAAGCAAATTTTCAATTATATCCTGGCCATCTTAAAAATTTACCACTTCATCTTCAAAAAAGAGAATATTTTTCTCGAGAGATAGTTCTGGGTAATATAACTGGTTGTTTAAGCATTAAAGATTATCTCTTTTGAATTAGACTTTCCGCCAATTGGATGGCTGCGATTGCGTCACTTTCTTCACAATCTTTACCATAATATTTGATATCATTGCGTATCTTACGAAATCTATCCAATTCTAAAATAATCCTTCCGGAGAATCCTTCTTTAAGAAGAAAAGCAATAGATGCTTCATGAGAATATGATTTATATCCTTTCTCATACAAAAAAGCATCAGCATATTCACGTGCAGCTTCATAAGCGTTTTCAAGAGCGTATTTGTATTTCTTCATTTTGAGTAAGACTTTTGCCAATTCTAACCTTTCTACGCTCTCTTTGCGATTTGCGGCTGCTAGATTTTTATCTATCGCTTGTTTCTTTACTTCTCCTCTTTGCACAAAAAATTCAAATTCTCTTACCATGACCCTTCCAAGATTATTCCGTTGGCTAAGTTAGCTCTAAATTCATCACTGATTTTAGAAAGATTAACTTCATGTATCGCTATTGTATGGAGACAGTATTTCTCAAATTTTGCCACTTTTTGATTTTTTTTTTTCTCCGTAATGATCGCAATGTCTATATCAGATTTCTCTATATCTTCTCCTCGAGAATAACTTCCAAAAAGAATAATTGCTTGTGGATGAGTATAGACCTCATTAAGATATTCGATCAGGCCAGAACAATATATCGTTTCTAAGTTATAGAGGCGTTTTAAACGGATAAATGTGGCATTTTCTCTCTGTGCAGTTACAGTGGTGATAACCTTCCCTTTTTCTTTATTAATAAGACTTTCTTTAGATAGAAGATCCGTACTGCGGATAATTGTGGGCATAGAGAGCACAAGCTCTCTGGAGAGCTCTCGTAAATGGTACTGCTTGGTGGGATTTTGGAAAAATCTTCTCAATATTCTTTCGGTGGTAGTTTTTTCTATCATCTGTAACTATAAAGTACCAATTGGTATTTAAATTTAACTGAAAAAAAGGAAGTATCTTGGCATCTTTAAGTTCAGGTTTCTAAATCCTCGCTGTCATCATACTGCCACTTTCATAGCGTCGCAATCCCCGTCGAAAGATAATGATTGACAACAACAAAAAAATCACCGCCGCTCCCACTAATATTCCAAACCATGACCACGTAAAGTTCTTTAACAATTCTACAGGAATTCCCGTTACAAATCCTGCTGGGATCAGTGTCAGCAGAATAATCCTCGCTCCTCCTTTAAAGATTGAAAATGGATTGCTGCTGAGCGAAATCATTCCCATCCACAATGTTCGTGCCGTTTCTTCCGCATTCCCAAAATAAAATCCGAGCGATCCCACCAGTACACCAAAACTCACCACAAACGACGTTGAGATGACCACAAAAAGAAGAAACAGCGGCCATTGGCTTAACGTTAAGACATATGCTCCTAACAGCAATCCAAACACAATATCTCCCACCGCAAAAGAACTGGACTTACTGATTAAAATATGGAACAATTCTTCTTTAGGCAGGTTCAAATAAAAATCTAACTTTCCTTCTGCAATCAACTTTGGTATCTGGCTTCGATTTCCAAAGAAAACTCCTGCTATCCCATAAGCAAGTGTCAGTAGTGCATAGAGGATCATTAACTCTTCTAACGCCCAGCCATTAATTAATTTAAACCGATCAAAAAACAAAAACCAAAAGACAAGTAAAAAAGCATCATTAAACGCCATCGCCAGAACTTGGATTACAAAATTTGCTCTATATTCCAGTGCGGTTGCCACCGCAATCTTGAGATACTCTTTGAACAGCTTTATGTGACTTATGAATCCCATCTTATCCACCATTAATTGTAATTCGCTTTACACAGAAGCGATATAATGCCCATGCAATCACACTCAAAACACTAATCCAGACAATTTGCATCCCCACCACGGAGATCGCTTCGTTCACATCAAAGCGTACTGCAAGATGAGCCGGGTAATATGCTACGTAGCTGAACGGCAGTGCTTTACTCACGCTTTCTAACCACGCCGGAAAAATATCCAATGGCATGAACATTCCTCCAAACACAAAGATTGTTTTCTGATAGAGCAAATACAATGATTCTGCATCTTCCAGCCAAAATGCCATGACTCCAATTGCCGCCATAAACGCATAATGGAGTGTTAATGCCAAAAAGAGAGAGAGAATAATAATTGGCACGCTCCATAATGTGACTTTAATGCCACCAACAAAAAAGAATGCGAGAAGAGCCCCAATAATGAACGTCATTACGAAACGCAGCACTGTCGATCCCATGGTAGTAACGTATTTAAACAAAAGATAGTGGTATGGCTTCAATAGGTGCTGGGCAATCGTTCCAGATTGTACTTCTGCTCCAATATCCTCAATCAGCCTTCCTGGACTTGTGACAATTGATTCTGTTAAGACTAAATACCAAATCATCATTCCGAGCGTAAAACCCTCTATGACTTCCGCTTCAGTTCCATACACCACTGTCCAAAGCTGGATAAAAATAAACAAAATAATTCCGATAAAGAGCGAACTCATAAAAAAATCTTTTACATACACCAAATTATTGCCAATACTTATCCGCGCCAACGCACTATATTTTGCGAGTTCCATAGTGCCTCTTTTGGAATAACTCTTGGATAATTTCCTCGATCGGCGGGTCAATAATAGTAATATCTTCCACTGCCTGTAGACTCATAATTCTTTCAATCACCTTCTGGACACGCTCATGGCGCGTGTCAACATTGATCTCAAACTCATCATTGCCTTTATTGAGTACGGTGCAATAACGTAAGCCCAACTTCAATTCGTTAGTTTTTTTTGCAAAAATAATTTTGATTCGTTTCCAATGCAAGTACTGCTCACGAAGTTTTACCGTCGGACCATCATAGATGATTTTTCCATTATTTATAATCACAATTCGCTCACAGACTTGTTCTACATCTTCCAAATCGTGTGATGTCAAAATTATTGTTGTTTTCTCTTTTTCATTTAGTTCTTTGATAAGCTCACGGATCTTCTTCCGGACAAGTATATCCATTCCAATCGTGGGCTCATCAAGAAAAATAATTTTTGGTTTGTGCAACAGTGATGCCATCATCTCGCAGCGCATACGCTGTCCTAACGATAATTTTCGTACTGGTTGTTGGAGAATGTCTTCCACTTCAAATAAACGGACTAGGAGATTTAATCTCTTTTCATATTCACTTTTTGGAAGATCATAAATTGCCGCAAAGAGGTTAAAACTATCTATCGGAGGGAGGTGATACCACAACTGTGGTTTCTGTCCAAAAACAGTGCCGATATGATACGCCAATTCTTGCCGCTGTTGTTGAGGATCATATCCAAGGACTGAAATCGAGCCCTGATCTGGATAGAGAATTCCGGTCATCATTTTGATGGCCGTACTTTTTCCTGCCCCATTTGGGCCGATGAACCCGACGATTTCTCCTTGTTTCACGGAAAAAGAGATATTATTGACTGCGGTGACTAACTTATACTCCGGTGCAAAGAAACTCTTGATGCTTCCGCTTACTCCTTTTCCTTTTTGTTTTATCTTAAATCTCTTACTGAGATTCTGGACTTTGATGACGTGATCCATTCATTCCAGAATAAAAAGAAGCTATATAATGGTTTTGATTGCTATTAATTAACAATTCACCTTCTTCTAACTATTTTTCTTTGATGTTTCTGCCAGTTTTCTCTCTTCAGATTTTACTCTTTTCTGCAGTTTCTGAATATCTTCTTCAGGAGGGAGATTTTCGGGGATTATACTATTCTTTGCTAAAACTCGTCTCATCTCTTTATTATTTTTAACCTGCTCTTTAGTTATTCTTATTTCTCCTTGTAAATCATTTTGTTTTACATTAAAATTTGTGATTTCGGTAGCAAAATTTTTAGCAGCGATAGTCACAGTCGGCAAGAAATCGGCTAGAGGTCTTCTTTCCGGAATTTTTAACTTACTTTTCATCTGTTTAGTATCATACCCACCAAATAAAGCTTCATCACCTTTGCTTCTTATTCGAGCAAAGCCCGCATCATTCACCCCTCGTTCATAAATCAGCTTAGAGAGTTCTGTTTCTGAGGCGATTAATTTATTTCTTGCTTCAAATCTTTCCTGCAAAGCAATTCTTTCTTCTATTAGTTCCTGCTTCCTAGTTTGTATCGCAAAATAACTCTGGGCAAAAGCAATCTGCTCTTTTCGGGGATCTCCATTTTGGGCAATTAAATAACAAGCATAACGAGTAAGCAGTAAATCGTCTATGTCTTTAGAAGCACCTTTTGGCATAGCTATCGTTTTGTTGATGCCAACAAAATGATTCTCTATTTCCTGTCCAGCATTTTTGCAAGAAATTTTAGCTTTTTCTATTACTTTAAGAAAGTTCCTCCACTCATCATAATCTAAAAGTATTTGTAAATCACGGGCATACCAAAATTCAATGCCCTCTTTTGTGTGAACATACTCCTCAAACGATTTTCGTAAGAATTGGATAAAGTCTTTTCTCATTTGACTCGTAAAAGACAAGCTTATTTATATAATTTGACCGAGGTTGACCAGTGGGAGCGGGTATGAGTACCACTTCTTTTAATTAATAGTTCTCAATTTTTCCACAATCCAGATCATCGCTTCTGTATCCAAACAACAGTATTGTAATAGGTCTCTTCGTGTCTTTGCTTTCCTTTCTGCAGTCATCGTACCAAAGTTCAGATCAACATACGCGATAGAAGCGCATTCACCATCAGCAATCTCCATTCCTTCGTATCCTTTTCCAGTCATGGCTGGCAAGACTTTCTTAATTGAAGCGGAACCGTGTTGTGTAGGATTATAATACCAAAAATTCTTGAAAGGTTCTCGTAAATCAACGATTCTCTTTAGGACAGAATTAACCCTTCCAGCATACTCTGGAAAGTCTCTTGCCAACTCTTTTAGCACAGAACCCTCAAAGCCTTGCGAATATACAACTACGCTTCCTTTCGTAGGTAACATTTCTTTCAATGCTTTCAAGAAAGAAGGCCTGGGATCATCTTTTCCATCATGCAAATATTCAAAATGCTTCTTTTTGTTTTTATCAATGACATGGAGAGAAAACTGAAAAGGCAGTCGTTGATATGGTCTTGTGCCATTAAACTCAGGAACGGCAAAAGAACAGGTTTCAAAGTCTAGATGGCAGGCTGGTTCTTGAATCCCATCTAAGAATTTCGTAATCTTAGTCTTTTCAAGATAAACTTCACCACTCTTCTCACATTTTAATTGAATCACCTGTTGCTCATTGGACAAAACATCATCAGGAACATCTTTCAAAGCGTGTATTCCTTGCTCAAACAACTTCATGCTCTTTCTACTATTATATAGATGAAAGACATGGTTTTCTGGCAGAAAACCCCAACATTCCCCTTTGACTAAACAGTCTTTAGGGATAGTGCAGTAATTCTTCTCCGCCGTGTTGGGAAAAGTTGAAGAATCAATGATCTTCCACAGAAATTCAATATTCTTTGGTACTTCAGACTGCAATTCTTCTACATCTTCGGTCAAATCTTCTCTAACGAACAGTTTATGGACATCAATTTTTTCGTCTCGAACATATTGATTATTCAACAGCAGTAGGAAGCATTTTCTAATCTTCAAACCAGCTTTTCTATAAACATATAATTGAAACGACAGATCCCAATGATGTTCTTTCTTAATTTTGCTACTGCTTTTGACTTCAATAATATCCCATTCATCTTTTCCCACAGGAACGAGAATATCGGCTCTGGCGTACATATTATCTACTTGAAGAGCAGCTTCAAAGAGTACTTTTCGTTTTGGTAGAAATTCTTTCGTTTTTCTGAGGTTTTCCTCATAGGGTTTTTCAGGAATATCAATTCCTTCAAGGAAAATCTTCTTAGCTAATTGACCAACGATCTTTCCTTGCTCAAATCTTCGTAATACTCCGGGTGAATGCGGAGGAATATTTTCTTTATCGTGGTACTTCATCCAGAGATGCCCGGGGCATTCCATGCCCGTGGTATAGTCTGATTTGGAGAGGGGTTTCATGGTTTTCTCCCATATAAATTCACAAATCCTTTCTCATCAAGTATTCTTCTATGGAGTGCAAAAAGAGCTTTATCTAAATCTCGTGTGGTCACATTGTTCTCTTTAGCAAGATCCCTCATAATTTCTAAATACTTTAACCAATTATTTACGGTCATCACATTTTTCATTTTATATCCTAAATGATTTAGTGTTTCAATGCATCGAATATCAATAATAGAATAATTCTCTGGATATAAGACCGTTAAAATAGCAGATGCCGTGGGAATACCTACTCCATCTAGGCCGCAGAGAAGTTCTATCTTTTTCGTCTCATCGGAAGTTAAAAAAGCTTTTCGGGAAATATTCTCTACTTTATTTTTATTTTTGAGATACCTATTCTTCTGCCGGCGTGACTTCCACATACAAATTTTATAGAAGTCATCGAAATTTAGAACGCAATTTTTTCTTGCTCTTGGACCAATTTCTGTGAAAATAATCTTTTCCGTATCATATTCTTCAATGAGTCTCTGAATGTTGTTGATTTTCATTTTATTCCAGCACCATTGACAAAAATGGCTTAAAAGAAACCCACGTCCCAATAATCTGTTTAATTAATTCTTCTTTATTTTGAAGAAGAGGATCACTACGAGGGATATATCTTTGAATGCGTATTCCCGGAAAGTTAGGTCGTTCTATTTTTTCTAGGAATGAGCAGAGATATTTGATGTCATTCTCGCTCGTCAGATGATCAATCAAGATTGTAAAAACTTCATACCATCTTTCATTTCCAGGCCTAATCTGGTCACCATAACGAGGGGTTCTTTCATTAATTTGGAATTTTACTTTATTACTTTGCTTCTTTTCAAAGACAGCTATTTTTTTAAACGTTTTTAATGCTAAAGTCGAATCTTGCATTTTTTTATAAAAAGTCCCTAATGGCGTTCTTTCATTTTCAATACCACCATTTCGTATAACTGCGTTAATCTGAAGACCATCCCTATCAATTTGTAAAGTAAAATTATTTTGTAGGAATGAATTACCTTTTGGTTCATTCTTCTTCTGAATTGCGACCCATATGGAGTTATCGGGTTTCATGTCTTTGGGCATATTCCCTACAAAACTTTGCTGATATTCATTCAATTCAAAAGGAAGATTTTGTTTAACGCTTTCAGCTAAAGAGTCAATCTTTTTCTTTAGAATTGGCAAGTAATACTTATTATAATCCACAAAAAAATCAAAATCTTCTTCACGGAAACCATTAAATTCAGTCAATGTAGCCACCTCTAGATAATCTATAAAATGTTTTAACATGATTTTAACTGCGATTAATTTCTTATCTTTTTTCACAGAGTTGAATGTTTCTCGAGCAATAAAATGAATTTCGCCCCATGTCAAAAACCGCAGTCGTTGATTATCCCACTCTTTTACTTTTTCATGATCTTTAATGTTGTTGGTAATAATTAAAAGAACATCATTCTGTTTTAAGAAATTCAAATGACGCATAATCTGATCTTTTTCTAATACTGCTTGAACTTTTGATTCGATGAAGATGTTTCGAGACGAGAGAGAAACAAGAGCATCTGGTCTACTTCTTTCTCCATGTATTTGTAGTTTGAATGAGATCGCTTTTGAGGGTGGAACATTTATTTTATGAAGTAAGTGATTTAAGAAAAAGTCTAGTTCAACTGTATTTAAAAATTCTAAAGTATTGATTAGGCTTTTAGTGGTGTTATCCTCCACTTGAATATCTTCAGCCTTCTTATCTGAGTTAGAAGGACCACGATAATAGAAGAATAGGTTTTGGTGTGGGTCTTTCATCTTTTCATAACCTCGCAATCTTTCCCGCATCTGTCAATTTCAACTCTTCCACTAAACCCATCTCTTCTAATTCCCGTATATTCCGATACAACATCGCTCGTGAAATATCGATGGTCTCAGATAATTCCATCAACGAACTGAACCCGCCTTTTTCCATATACTCCAACACTCTTTTCTGTGATTCGTTCAGTTGAAATTGCAACTTAGGTAAGTACACAACAGAAGATCCTTTCTCTTCTGGAAAATACATAATCTTCTTCACGTGGCTATACCGTGCATATGCAGCAAATAAAAGCCCAATTGCTTTCGTCTTGCGTCCGGACGTAATGTTCACATAAATCTCATCATCTTTGGGCTGCATATCAATTACCTCAACAGCCTTGCGGGCAACGTCAACAATATCATACACTGCCGTCTTCACAGTTTTGACATCAATCACTCTCCCTAACGAACTCTTAATCAATTCCAAACTATCCGTCTGCATTTTGCTCGGCTCTGAATCTATAAGCAACACCATCCGATCCGGTCCAAGCTTATTCGCTGCAACTAAAATTGGATCTGGGCCGTACAACGTTGCAATTAAGACTTTTGCCATATGCCTATTTGAGAAGCGGTGTATTTATAAAACTTTCTTCAATTGAAGAGAATTGTATACTAAACTGTAGAAAAAGAGGTGTTTCCATGACGGCAACAAAAATATACCATGAACTACGAGAAATTAAAAACAGATTATTGGCTGTTGAAGAACATCTTCGGTTGAATACGCCTGATTCTTCCATCAAAGCTGTGCAATATACGTCTCAAATGTGCGAACTGTTCAGGATTATGAGAAGAAAAGCTCCTGTTATTCCAATAAAAACAATTCTCGCCGAAGCGAAGAAGAAAAATATTCCTCATAAAACAACGCTCCACTGCCTCACCATCATGTTTAAGGAAGGAGAGATATTCGAACCCAAGAAAGGGTTTATTCAAAGAATCTGATCACTCCTTCAACTCCCCGCCTTGCTGTAATCGCCACAGTTTCTTGTACAACCCGCCCTGCCTATCACGCAGTTCCTCATGCGTTCCCATCTCCACCACTTTTCCTCTGCTTAATACTACAATCATATCTGCTTTCATGATCGTTGATAAGCGATGGGCGATAATGATGGACGTCCTTCCACGCATCAGTTTCTCCAAATCTTTTTGAATTTCCCGTTCCGTTCCTGAATCAAGCGCTGATGTCGCTTCATCTAAGACCAAAATCTTCTTGTTCGCCAAAATTGCCCGCGCAATCGATACTCTTTGTTTCTCTCCGCCTGATAATTTCACCCCTCGCTCCCCGACAAAAGTTTTTTCCTTCTGCGGCAATCGTTCCATAAATTGATCTAAATGTGCAAATTTGATTGCCCGCCAAACTTCTGCCTTGCTCGCATTTGGCTTTCCATACGCAATATTGAAAAAGAGCGTGTTATCAAACAAAATTGGCTCTTGCGGAACAATACTCATGTTCTCCCGCAACGATTGCTGCGTAACGGAACTAATATCCTGCCCATCAATACGGATCTCTCCTTCATTAAGATCAAATAAACGATACAGCAATTTCACAATTGTACTTTTACCGCTGCCGGACGGTCCAACCAGCGCTACTTTCATATTCTTCTTA
>DUGB01000047.1 GCA_013331555.1 Candidatus Woesearchaeota archaeon | reverse complement strand
CTACCCATTGGCATTTACTCAACAAACCAAAAACAACCCATGAACCCAGAGGATATACCGGTCCGACTTCACCGCTTACCAGCGATCAGTTATGGCGGCAGTTTTATAGAGATAATTTAAGAGTCTAATCGCAAAATTATAGTGCGCTCTGGCAAAGCTTATAAAATAAGTATTCTGTGGCCATAAGCATGACCTCTTCGATCTGGACAGAAAAGTACCGCCCCACTACATTTGAGCAGATTAAAGGGCAAAAAGAGATTGNNGATGAACGAGGAATTGATGTCGTCCGTGTCAAAGTAAAAGATTTTGCCCGAACAAAGGCAATGGGCAACGTTCCATTTAAATTAATCTATTTAGACGAAAGTGACGCGTTGACCAAAGAAGCGCAACAGGCCTTGCGCCGGACGATGGAAAATTATACCAAAACCTGTCGCTTCATTTTAAGTTGCAATTATTCATCTAAAATTATTGACCCCATTCAAAGCCGCTGTGCAGTATTTCGCTTTAAGCCATTGACGAAAGAAGAAATTGTTGAAGTTATCGAGAATGTATGTCGCGGTGAAGGTGGAGAAGCAGGACAATTTCTAGGAACTGAAGTGAAAGAAGCATTATATGAGGTCAGCGAAGGGGATGTTCGCCGATTAACCAATATTATGCAGAGTTGTTTTGCCATAAAGAAAGAGAATGAACCTATTGAGGTAAAAGATGTATTTTCTATGGCTTCTGTCGCTAGACCTAAAGAAGTACAAGATATAATGATGTTAGCTGTCAAAGGAAATTTTGGCGACGCAAGAAAAAAATTATTAGGAACAATGTTAGAATACGGCCTGTCGGGATTGGATATCGTTAAACAGATGCAAAAAGAAATTTGGAATCTCACTCTACCTGATCGCAAGAAAGTAGAATTGATTGATAAATGCGGTGAAGTAGAATTTCGAATGGTCGAAGGCAGTGATGAATATATTCAGATGGAAAGTTTCTTAGCGTTTGTGGCGTTGGTTGGGATGAAATAATCAATACAATCACTTATTAGTGATAAATTAATAAAATTTATAAATACTTATCTTTTTAAAACTATACTATGGCTAATGATGACGACTTGTTTATCTTTTTGAATACTCTAATAATTAATAAGGGAGATCAAAATATTACGTCTACTGGAAGCCTCGAAGACAGAATTTTAGGGATACGCAATCCGCAACAAATTCAACTGATTGATCTCAATCCACCGCATTTTTCTCTCTTTGAATCTGATTACCAGAAAATGAGAGATGTGGCAGTAGAAGAAGATGATTTCACGAAAGTGCTGAACATCTTTGGTTCTATTCTTGAAAGATCGTATGGAATGAATCTTGAAAAAACAAAAACGGTGTTGCAAGAAGCATATCTTTCTTATGTTCGAACTCAACAACAATTAGCTCAAATGTTTGCGGAAGTTGGGCATTTTGAACTTACTGATGCACATTTAAAAAATGCTCACAGTGGATATGACATTTGAGTATCACCTTTTGATAAAGTTACATTAAAACCAGTTATTCAACCAGATGAAACAAGAGATATTATCGATGTCGCTGTGGAACGTACTCCTCCGGAATACTTCTTAAAGAAAGCGCATTCAGCTTCGGAGAAAGGTGAAATCCAGGAAGCTGAAAAATATATCACCTTCAGTTTACGATCTTTGTTGGCTTATGGCACTATACGAATTCCACGCGGTGAAAAGATAGTCGAAGACGACGCATATGACGCTTTTTTTCGCTTCAAGCGATTATTTGAAAAACTTCATTATAGGGCATATGGTATAGCGGTGCGGAAACGATTAGAAGAAGCTCTTGGTTATTCTCTAAGTGATAACAAATTTGATCTTCACTCCGATAAAAATAGAATCGGTAAGTTAAAAGAAGAAGTTCAGGATTTATTATTGGAAGCAGTGGAGAAGACTGTCCGTAGTGAACAAAAAGGAAAAGCATTTGAAAGCCTTGTTGATCTTTCTAATCTACTCTTTAATCCGTGGTTTGAAGAGTTGATTGCATGCCGAGAAGATAGAACCCATCCTTGGCGGCAAAGATATAAAATTACTCGTGAAAAAGGTTTGTGGGGTAAAATTGTCGGGTACGAAAAAGTGCCCGTAGCTACCACTGCTCTTGTTCCTACTTCTTTTTATGATGCACTTTTTGCAGCAACACGTCTTCAGATACCAATTCATCCATTCTTTGCTTCTGTTGTAGATATGTATCTCTTTGACAATTAAATAGAAAAAAAAAGAAAAGAAAATAAAAAATTATTGTATACTTTCTTTAATCCGCAACTTCTCTTGAACTAAATCTTTGTAGGTATAGTCAAATGTTAAACGAACGGATTTTGTATACAAGTCGTTCTCATCCAATGGTTGTCGTAAGCGACAAATAACGGTGGCAACGCCGCCAACANNACTTTGTCGGTTCGTCGATAGTATAGCCCACTTGATCAAAGCGCGTATCAAATCCCTGACCAACAATAGTCGCTTTTCCAACGCCGACATTTTTTACATCCACACGCAGTAAGATAATGCCTTTACCAGCAACATCTTCCGTCACGGACGTAACTTGGATCGGCGCCCCGGAAACAGAAAAAGGTTTAACTTCTTTCACCGTACACACTTTTTCATCAGTAATATCTCCTTTAAAACAAACATTATCAGCAATGAGATGGGTCTTATAATCGTACGTATACTCCAAGTTCCAGGTCACATCTGTTGATCCAGTGACTGGTTCTGTATATAATGCCCCATCGGTAGGAGTAAAAGAAACAATCTCTTCTCCACCTTGCGGATTAAATTCCGAAAGCTTCTCGACTTTTTCCTTATTTTGAAGCTGCCATAAAGGAATGTTGCGGAAACTTGTTGGTGCAGGACCTAAAAGACGCAAAGATGCTTTTTGAGGAAGCAAATCTTCTTCGCCTTTATTGCGCAGAACGATGTCGAGAGAAAAATCTTCAGTATTAAAGATGGTGTAGATATTATTCTCTTTGACGCTGAGCGGGTCGAAAGAAGCAACTATCCCTTCCGTACCCCCAATAAATGCCTTAGTCGTCGCTAGATTCGGATTTTGTTCCGTTCCACAACCGACAAGCAAAAGTGCAACACTGATGACAAGTATAATCAATACATTTCTCATATGAATCCGGCNNATTGCCTTTGTATATACAAAAGCACGAATAATTGTTCTAATATTTCGTGCTTTTGGTATAGAACGAGAAAACGTTTTCAACCTATTTAAAGTTTACTGCGGTGTCTTGATGATATTGATTTGCTTTTGGATCGAGTCAATATACCCATAATCTAATTCCACAAGAAGAGGAGTTTCAAATGCTGTCGATCCGGTCACATCAAAAGTACAGACAACTTTTCCTTGATTGTTATGAAGTCGAACCAATCCATCCAACGGCTTACAACTCACCAAACTTCCACCGCTGAGCTGAACGTTGTATTGAACACGGTCAAGATCGTTAAATTGCAGTCCTGTCGTCGCACAGCTGCGGATATCGGCGGTCGGACTAAGAACTTTTCCTCCGCCTTGATTAACAATATTAATCTCAAAAATCGCTCGGCTTTGGCCCCTACCCGTAACCATATCTACCCCGACGTAACTGACTCCAACGGGAGCGCCTTGGCCACCGGCCAAACTAACATCTTTCGGAGTGCAGGTACGTTGCTCGGAAGAGATTTGATACAATTGCGGATCAACGCAGACCGCTGCTGCTGCTCGCGTACGATAATTATAACAAGCAAGAAATGTTAAAGTTGGCTTGTACTCAAACACGCCGTCAGGAAGGTTGACATTGGAAGAAAAAAATTCAACTTCATTACTACCGCCTTCCGTATTGTATACATTTTTTCCTTCTAAAGTGCCAATGTTCTCCGCACAGGAATGAGGAACATTTGCCGTTCCGGTGATTATATTTGGATCAAATCCGATCATCTGTACAAAACAGCTTTGCGCATCTAAATCAAAATTGCCACGGTTGCGCACCTCAACGAGCGAAAGAAATTCGTTTTGATCATAGAGAAGAGGAGGAGGATAATTTGGCAGAACACTCAGAACAACACCTTGCGTTCCCGTTTGGACTGCTTTAAGAGCAGCAGCGATATCCTGCGGCCGATCACCAGCGGGGGCACGGCTTGTACACGACGTTAAAAGCAACAACAAAAAGAGAACAACAACAAGACTACTCAAAACACCTACCCTCTTTTTCATTGAACTTATAAAACAAAGAACTTATTTAAGCTTTTTGGGAGAGGTGGGAGTAAAGTTTTATAAAATAACGAGTTTAATTAACCATAGTTAACTAACCATGGCAAAAGTAGTTCACCTCAAGAAAGACTGCATCAGTTGCGGAGCGTGTGCAGCGATAGCACCGCAGTATTGGGAACTTGATGCCGAAGGATTAGCACAGCTGAAAGAATCATTACCTGTTGAAAACCATTGGGAGAAAGAGATTCCTGAACAGGAAATTCCGGTACAAGAAGAGGCAGCGAATGTTTGCCCCGTACAAATTATTCATGTCAAGAAGAAATAAAATGTATTCATTGTGGTGTAGTTAATTTCAAAATATTTATATAGTCAAATATACTACGTTGGTCTGATTGTTATGTTTCGATTAAACCCTCGCCGATTGTTAATGTTAAGTGGTTTAGTTTCTCTTCTTGGGGCAAGTGCTTGTTGGGCGCCAATGGATTTAGGGATTACAGGAGATCAACGAACAGTTCCTTGCGGTCCTGAGGGAAAAGGAAAGCAAAAGCAGACCTATGATGCCAATCGCGAGCAGTGGCGTAATCAGCGTTATAATCACGGGGGAAATAAATGGGCAGAAATAATTGAATGTGAATTACCTCCTGCCACGGCTGGTCAGCCAACTCTTGAAGAACGTCTAACTCACCCTAAAGCCAATTCTTCTTTTGATCAGGTTGCTGAACCAGATCCAATAGCCATCGCATCACTACCATCTGCCGTCGCCGCAAAGAAATGTTATCCCGATCGTGATCAAGATGAGCGCGGCGATGCATTAAGTCAAGTATGGATCCCTTGTGACGAATCGTTTGTTCTGAATGGAATTTCTTTTGTACCAGATCAAGGTGATTGTGATGACCACAATGCCGATGCTTGGCAATGGCTTCTTGGTTTTCGTGATTTTGATTATGATGGATTTACTACTGGTGCTCTTGAGCAAGTATGTTCAGGTTTTTGGCTCCCGCCGGAATATCGAGCCGATCAAAGTTTAGGACCAGATTGTGATGATGGCACAACGAGCAGAAATCAATTGTTGCCACGTTATGCAAATCCCGATGGTGATGAACGTGGTTCCGGCGTTGCAATTCCTTCCTGTGTCTCTTTTCTTGAAGTCCCATTAGGAATGAGTCTTGTTGACGGTGATTGTTTGGAAGAAGACTCTAGTAAATGGCAGTTTGTTAATTTATTTATTGATTTTGATATAGATGGAGCTACAAGTGGATTAGAACCCGGTGTTTGTATAGGATGGGAAGCGCCATTAGGGTACAAAAAAATAGCCAGTGAAACTCCTGATTGTGATGATCATAATGCCGAGTTCCAATTTTTTGGAGAAGGATTTCTGGATGCAGACGGCGATTTGTTCACCGAAGCGATTCCTCGCGTTATGTGTCGTGGAGAAGATGTTTTGCCAGCGGGTTATTTCGCTCAGGCAAGTTCTCGGCCAGATTGTGATGATAACAATTTTGATCTTAACATTCTTCGACCGCTTTTTGAAGATAGCGACGGGGATAGAGTTGGATCTGGTGAACAAGTAGAACTCTGCGTTCTACCAGGTATTGCCCCAGAAGGATATAGTCTTGAAAATACAGATACCGCACCGGATGATCCAACGGCGTGGAGGGCAGTCGATGTTTTTGTTGATCTTGATGGTGATGGACGAACAGTCGGAGAACAAATTACAGTTAATATTGGAGAAGAGATTCCACCAATATATGATGAGGAACAAAGTGCAGCTCCAGACTGCGATGATTTCAATTCTACTTTATACTCACCCATTCAAGCCTTTGGAGACCACGATGCAGATGGCTTCACTGGTGATTTAGAACAAGTATGTTCCAATGAATTGCAAGTTCTTCCAGGACCGCAATATACGTTAGTTCAAAGCGAAATACCTGATTGTGATGATAGCAATCAACGACGAACTATCCATCACCTCAGATACATCGATAATGATGGTGACACTGTTGGTTCAGGAGAAGGAGCTCCTGCGTGCGTAGCAATAGATGAAGTGCCTAGCGGCATGAGTCTTGTTGGCACTGATTGTTTAGAAGGTAATCCTGATGCGTACGTCTCGGTGAGCGGATTTATTGATAGTGACCGCGATGGACATACTGTTCCAGAAGAAACGAGCGACTGTACGAATAATGATATTGCTGTCCTTTACCAAAGACAAGAATCGCCGATGCCAGACTGTAATGATCGCGATCCATTATCATTAGGAAATGTTGGCACTGTCTATGCCGATGAAGATGGTGACAATTTTACGTTGAGTGATGAAATATATATCTGTCTTGATAGAGGTGTTCCTCCCGGAAGAACTCTAACCAGAAGTCAAATCCCTGATTGCAATGACACCAACCCTTTCGAAGGCGAAGAACAACAATACTACGAAGATTATGACGGCGATGGAATTGGAGACACAAATGCGCCGGTTCCCCTTTGCATCGATCCTAACGCTGTGCCAGGAGGATTAGCAAGAACGACAGGCGATTGTGATCCTCTCGATGGAACAAAGTGGCAATATCTCAATGGTGTTGCAGATCAAGATGAAGACTTATTTACCTTTGGAAACGTTGGTCCAATTTGTTCTGGACAAACACTCCCGCAAGGCTATGTCAATCGGACAAGTCAAGTTTCTGATTGTGACGATGCCCGAGCAGATCGAACAATTCTGCGTGTGCGTTACAATGATGCTGATGGTGATGAGATCGGAGCTGGAGATGCTATAAACTTATGTGTTGCTGTTGACGAAGTGACTCGTGGAACGAGTATAAGCACAGGCGATTGTGATCCTGCTGATCCGAACGGATGGGTATTTGCTGATGTTGTTGAAGATAAAGACATGGATGGTTTAACTGTTGGTGAAATTCAGCGGATATGTACAACAAATCCACTTCCATTAGGGTATCGAACAGTAAAGAGTGCTATANNCTTTGCACTGATGGTTCCTTACCGCGTGGGTATCATGCTGAAGCCAGTGTAGTTATTGATTGTGATGATGAACGACCAGATCGTACTGAATTTCGAGAATTATATGTTGACGCTGATGGAGATTTAGTTGGAACATCTGACATAGGATCCCTTTGTGTTGGCGAAAACGAAGTACCTGAAGGATACAGTCAAATTAGTGGAGACTGTGCGCCTGCTGATGGAACACAATGGACTTGGGCTAGAGGCTATGTTGATAATGATAATGATCAAGAAACTGTTGGCGATCAAGTTCCGGTCTGTATTGGGTTAGGATATCCTGAAGGGTATCAACCTGCGGCAAGTACCGAGCCAGATTGTGATGACAATGACTCTCTAAAAGGAAATCTTCAAGAGCGTTATGTTGACGCTGATCTTGACACTTACGGAGCAGGTCCAGCAGAACATAAATGTGTCCGTCCTGATGAAGTTCCACAAGGATATAGTTTAGACGACAGTGATTGTGATGACAGCAATGCGCAAATGTACAAAGGTTTAATTGGATATGCTGATCGTGACGGCGACAATGCCCGCGTTGGGCCGGAGAGAGTATGTACAAGTGGAACATTGCCTCCTCGATTTTCAGACCAACCAAGTGTGACGTATGATTGTGACGATTCTCGCGCTGATCGCGCGGCCGTATCAGTTTATTATCCTGATGAAGATGGCGACAATGATGGAAGGGAAGACGGTGAAGAATTTTGTCTTCCTGTCGGAGAGATTCCGGAGGGATATAGTGCAACGTCAACCGATTGCAGTCCTCGCAACGCGCGTGTGTATGGCGGAGCGGTTGAATTATGTGACGGTCTCGCTAATAATTGTTTAACTCCAGATGCTGTTGATGGAAGCGAAGATCCTGCTGTCGGCGTCGTCAGTCCTTGCGGATTGAATGGACGAGGAACACAAACCACAGAATGTCTGGAAGGAAGAGTTGCAAGAAGTTGTCGTGATCTTGACGTTTGTGTTGATGGTGCTTCAACTACTTATTCTTGTGGGATTAATGGTAGAGGAACTCAAACAGACACTTGTGTTCAAGGTCAATGGCAGGCAGGAAACTGTAATGATCCGGATGCCTGCGGTCCAGAGGATGTATTATTACGAATGGATTTTAACGAGTTAGATGGCGACGTAATAAACCATGGCACTGTTAGTGACAATGGAAGAATCTACGGCGCAACGCGTGTTGCGGGTATTGAAAACAACGGATTGCATTTTGATGGAGATGATCGAGTATTAGTAAGCAATGGCCCAACGTTTGGTTTTGGCGACAGTGCTTCGTTTTCTCTTTGGGTTAAGATGGATAGTTATGAGCCTGGTGCTGGGTCATCAAACACGCTTCTTCATCTTGGGGAAGAAGAAGGACAATTAGGGGATTATAATTATGTCCTTGGTTTTTATCAAAGCAAATTCTGGTTTATCTACTTAGGTGCAGATAAGAGTTCTGCTCATCGTTGGCAGTCAACAAATTCTTTTTCGGATACCGTTGCTTGGCACAATATTATGATGACTTATACCTACGGCCAACAGACAACTTTGAAATTATATTATGATGGAGCACCAATTGAAGGTAGTTGGGTTGTAGGGAACGGACAAGAAGCTTCTTACATTCCGAACGGTGGCCAATTAACTATTGGAGCATATCAGGAACGAGGAGAATATTTTCAAACATTATCTGGAAAACTGG
Source organism: Candidatus Woesearchaeota archaeon (assembly GCA_013331555.1). Taxonomy (GTDB): domain Archaea; phylum Nanobdellota; class Nanobdellia; order Woesearchaeales; family GW2011-AR9; genus UBA10204; species UBA10204 sp10204u. Next base: position 3,455 of record DUGB01000047.1, on the reverse strand, counting down.
ATAATATTTCTATTAAATCATGCACGTTGACTGAAGAAGAAATTCAAGATATTTACCTCAATCAAAGATAAACCCTCCCAAACGTTTAAATAATTGTTTTGTTTCAAGGGTCGTGGGTGGTTGTAGTGGGTTTTAATAAAGACTATGGAGGTCTTAACCATGGTAGTGGAACAGAAGAGAAAACAATTTGAAGAAGATGAAGACGACGACAATGGCTCTTCAGATGAAGATGATGGCGAAGGTTGGTAATTTTTTATGGTCTTAACCAGCTGACAACGTAATACGTTACATCTCCTTCATCATCAACAATAGCCATCAAAAGTTTCTTTTTAGTACTGTGTGCTACCCTATTTTTGGCGCTAAACTCATGCCACGTAAACACACTTGCTTCATGAACCGGAAAGACAATCCACTTCGCGTGATCATCTCCTGGCTTGACGCCACGGTCATAAACACGAAAATCTGCACCAAACTTTAATGCGGTCTTAACAATGTAACCGCGGTTACGCAGATCTTTAAAGACACAATAGCGAATCCAGAAATTTGGCTCCACTTCCCGTGATTTCTTAACATATGACTCAAAAGTGACCGGTCTGCCAGCTTCGCTTTTGACGACAAGACGGCCTTTTTCTAAAAGATATAATGCCTCCAAAAGTGAAAGTTCAACTTTCCCCGTTTCGGCTAATGTACCGAAACGTGATTGATTATAAAATTCGCGAGCGTCATCAGAAGATTCCGTAATAACTCGTTCTCCAGCTAAAATACCAAGGACTTCCTTCTTCTTTTTTGTCTTTTCCTCTGTCTTGTCTTCTACCGTAATTTCCGTTGGAAGTTCCTCTTCGCTTTTTTTCTTCGCTTTAGCCATAATAACCAAACAATCCGAAGGGTGTTTTTAAATATTCTGTTCCTTCCAGCTCCACCACGAAGTATGGCCAAGAATAACGTGATCCAGAAGAGGAATACCCATAATCACTCCTGTTTCAGCCAGCCGTTCAGTAATCTCAACATCTTCCTCTGAAGGACTAGGGTCACCACTTGGATGATTATGGATTATAATCAAAGCATGGGCATGATGTCGCAGTGCTCCCGAAAATACTTCCCGCGGATGGATAAGCGACGCATTCAAAATGCCAATCGTAATTATCTCATCAGCAATAATCTTATTTTTGGTGTCTAGATAGAGCGCTCGACATTGCTCCTGCGTAAGATGTTGAAGCAGAGGAGTATACATCTCAGCGACATCCTGAGCAGAACGAATCAATGGTAATTCATTCTTTTTTCGCGGCAGCCGACGGTAGAGTTCAAAGAGGGCAACGATCTGGCAGGCTTTGGCTATACCAATACCATACTCTTGATCAAGTTCCCGGATAGTGCACGTTGAAAGTTGTTCCATTTTGTATTTTGACAAAAGTCGTTGTGCCAGATCAAGCACATTTTCTTTCTTCGTGCCGGATTTGAGAATAATGGCCATCAGTTCTGCTGGTGAAAGAACACCAGCGCCGTACTGTTGCAGACGTTCACGAGGACGGTTTTCCAAAGACAGTTGTTTAATATTCATAGAACAATTATCATTGGTCTGGTTAATAAAGAAGGGGCAAGGTTGTCCAGTGGGGAGTGGGTGGTTTTAAACCGTTACCTAATCAATTCCATAAATTCCCCCAAGCGATCATTCCTGTAATGGAACGTTGCAAATCCTTCCTGTGCCACAGAATCAATATTCTTCTTTGAATCATCGACTACCAGACATTCATATGTGGGTAAACCAAGACGTTCCGTTGCTGATTGAAAAAGACTTGGTCTATCTGCTTCAATTTTCAAACGGCCATACCCATAGGAATAGATAATCGGATCAAATTTCACATGCTGTTCTGCAATCGCTTTTGTTATGAGCGTGGCTTTATCTACGGGAGTGTCTGACACAACCGCCAGTTTGTAACTTGTAGCAAGACGCGGCATCAAATCCCACACTTGCAGGTTCAAATCCACTCTCAGCAAATGTTCTTCAAGCCCCAACCAAAGAGGACGCTGGTGTACTAATGTCCAAAAATCATGGGGCGAGATCATTCCTCTAGCATAATCCTGTCCTTGCTGGTAAAGCTCTGAATCTACTATCGTTTCTCTCAATACTTGAAGCGGGAATTCGTCGTCATAATCATACAGTCTCTTTGCTGCTGCATCCAAAAATCGCTCGTAAGTTATATTGTCCAAAACACCATGCCAATCAAATAATATTGCTTTTACCATACATTTGCTTTACAAAGTAAAGTATATAAAGAGAAAGTATCTCTACGTAAAGTATGCAACGAACATCTTTTGATCGATGGTCCTGCCCAACCCAAAAAGCAGTTGAGCTCATTGGTGACAAATGGACATTATTTCTAATCCGAGAGTTCATTTTTGGTCAAAAGATAATGGGCTTTAATGAAATGTTAAGAGCTCTCAAACCAATAAGTTCTCGAACACTCGCTCTCAAATTGCAAAAATTAGAGGGGTATCAAATACTCCGTCGGGAAGTGCTCAATAAAAAACCATTGAGAGTCCAGTACTCTCTGACTGAAAAAGGAAAGTCCTTGGAGAATTGTATGAAAGACTTAGCTCAGTGGTATAAAAATAATAATCTTTCTTAATCCTCATCGCTTTTGATGACTTCCTTTATGCTCAACCGAATTTTTGTTGGATCATGCAGACGTTGATATTGTCCATAAACTTCGCCCTGTAGAAATTCAATAATATCTCTTAAATCAGCATGTCCTTGGCCATGATATTTATCAGAATCTCGTAATCTTCTGCCTAATTCCGTATCTTTCCATAGTTCTGCTCCATCAGGTAATTCTTTTGACTGACCTTTGAGTGCTAAATAATCTTTTAGCATTGCTGTTGGTACGTTCAAAAGAAGATACGCCGCGTCAGAATGAGCATCATCGACAGGTACAAAATCAGTATCCTCTACCTCGATTTGGTTAAAATACCTATCTACCAACGCTTCCATTGTCATAAACTTCTACATCAAGCTCTAAGTTATAAACTGTTGTTAGAAATTATCTAAAGTACTTCGAATTATCTTTCCCAATTCTCAGCAAAACATTTAAATATACTTAGGTATACTACAGTAAACTATGGAAACAACAACTATCAAAATTCACGAAGGCACCAAACAAGAATTAGACGGTTTTCGAGAGTACAAGAACGAAAGTTATGATGAAGTTATCCGAAAAGTAGTCTTTATAGCCAAAACCTGTAAAACAGAACCTACACTTAGTCAAGAAACAATTTATGCTATCGAGAAAGCTCGGGAACGCATCAAGAAAGGCAAGTTTCTTACCGAAGCAGAAGCACGCAAGAGGCTCGGTTTATAGTGTATGACATAATTTTTGATGACGAGGCGATAGACTTTCTCAGCAAACTTCCTCAAACGCTGAAAGAAAGAATTTTTACCCAACTTTGACAGATAAATA
>DUGB01000127.1 GCA_013331555.1 Candidatus Woesearchaeota archaeon | reverse complement strand
AGATTCAGAAAGATTATTAAAATTCAGTTGTATTTCAGTCATTGCAGTAACACCCCATTTTGTTAGTTTTTCCAATCAAACAAAATGGTTACTGCTTTATTTGTTTATCACTCACTTTTCGAACTGTGCCTCAAAAAATTATAATTCTGCTGCCTGATGCATCCTAAATCGGAACATCACAAACGCCAATAAACTCAACCCATATCCTAACGTGTAAAAGATATCAGTAACTGAGCCAAGTCCACCCGTCAAGTAGATCCCTTGAGCAGAAGAAATCGCAAACAAAACATCGCCCAGCAAAATACCGACGCTAGCCAAAAAAAACATAAACAAAGGCATACTAAAGTGTTCATGCTGCTCAAAAAAGAACAGGACACTAAACGAAATTGCCACAATTAACGCGCTCATCAAGGGATAAAAGTAATTAAAAAACGATAACGAATCACTCTCAGGTATAAAACCAAAAAGAACATACGTAACGACTGCTAAAGCAAGGAAAATAACTCCCAAAGTACCAAAGAGCCTTGAACTGCTTCTTTCATCTTTCCACGAAGTAATCAACAAGGCTAAAAATGAAACAACAATTAAAATCGCTCCAGCAAACCAGTACACGTCTGCAATCCCAATCACAGACTCATCACCAGCAATTACCTTCATCAAATAAAACGACACTTCTCCAAGCGCATAGAGAAAATACCCGGAAACGAGAAAAAAGAAAATGAAGTAATTAACATCATCAAACAAATCCTGAAGCTTATCACGAAAGAAACCTTCCAAAACAACAAACCCGCCACCGGCAGCTAAACCAGCAAAAAGAACTGTAAAAACAGTTAATAGCTCTCGCATTGCGTCCATCACCATATTAGTGCATAGAGACTATAATATATATAAAACATTCGGCGTCATCAATTTATGCTTTTCTTGTCTTTAAATGCAAGAAAAACGGGCAGCTGGGGGGAATCGAACCCCCTCCCAGGGATGACTGCAAAGAACCCCACAGTCCCCGATACTAACCGTTATACGACAGCCGCCATTCAGCGGACAAGAACAGAAATTTCTTTAAAAAACTTCCCTAAAATTAGCCACTAAATCATCAGCACTTTCTGCTGTCGCTTTACTTTAATCCGTAAAGTGTGAGTAAATCCGACAAAATCACCACCGGCTTGGACAGGAAAAGGAACCTCACTTTTAATGATGATCATCTTACCTTTCAATGAAATCAGTGGATCTTTCTCCAACCCCACCATTGCCAATAACAAACCCCACAACCGTAACGGTTTGTTCAATAAACTTGAATGAGTATTAACCAAAGCTAATCCATACACCAACCGATTATCTGGCCGAACTTCGCCGATCAATGAGCGCACAGAAAAACCATAATATGGAATCTTCCCAAAGGTGGCATTCACACAGTTCTCCAAAATTTCTTTTTTGCCATCAACAACAATCTGAAAATCATAGCTTGCCCGCGATTTCCGCAAGGCTCTCCAACTCCCTACAACATAATCAGAAAAACCATGATGAGTTCGTTCCCTGCTTAATCGCATCACTTCCGCATCAATACCAATACTTAAAAAGCAAGTTTCAAGTTTCCCATTATCCCATTCTATTTCTAAAACATCAAGTGATTGTTCTTGAAACTGAAATCGAGAACGCAAATATTCAAATCGCTTGCCTTTATAGAAGTAAGAATAATAAGCATTGCCTGCGCCTAAAGGAAAAAAACCAAGATTCTTTTTGTGAAAAAGGGGACTGTTTAAAGCTTTCTCGAATGAACCATCACCACCGGCGATAATAATCTGGTTTTTTTGTGATATCTGTTCAGACACCCCCTCAAATAAATTTTCAACGTGCGGGAGATAAATGATCTCGGCGCCGCGGCGGCGAGCAAATATCTTAAGAAGACGACGACGATAGATGTCGCGATATCCTCTTGAACGCTTATTAGTTAAAATGAGTATTTTTTCATTGCTGCGGGGAGGAGAAAGATCCTTCTTAACAGCAGTAAGAGCGATATAACTCCAAATAATAAGTATGCAAGAACTAACGGCAAGAAGAATGGCAATAACTTCTCCAAGGTAAATAAAAAGCGGAGAAATAGATAAAAGTTTATCCAAAAAAACAACAAACAAAAAAAGGTACTGGCTTAAGTTCAAGACCGTTCCAGAAATAACCACCCGAACAGAAACGTCATCCAACCCTGCCCGCCAACGGACAAAATTAACGATAATATCCCTAAAGACAAAAACCAAAAAGGGCAGAAGGAAAAAAACATCGATCAATGTGAGAAAAAGAAGCAGACTAAGAATTAAAAGACGATTAGAAATTGGTCCTAAAAACGACCCGACTTTCCGCTGCCGACGCTCCCAGATTAGTTCGAATATTCGGCTAGTAAAAGCAAGTCCTATGACAACCATAACTATAAAATACGCAAATGAAGATTCTTTCCACAACAAATAGATAACAATAGGAATAGCACCAACCCGCAACAACGCCAAAGTACCTTTCATAGAAGAAAATAACCTTTTAACCTATAAAAGATTATTCCTTTGAACTAGACATTTGAACTAGAATATTTCAAAACACTATCCAATGTCAGAGGACCTGGACAAGCCAAAGTGAGTGTCCGCTGTTCTAATCCCTGACGAACAATATATACTCCCACACCCATCGCAAAGATGCTCGGATCCGCATCTTTTTCAAGAGTCAAATAGCTCAATGCAACATCTGTTAGTCTTTCTGCTAGTACTTCATCAGCACACCACATTTGGTTTACCGCAATATCAGTAAGAACAGCAGGCAACCCTGCTTCTTGAAGAAGAGTTGCTTGGTCTTCATGGCCAACGGTAAAAACACGTTTAAGAAAGAAAGGAGCAACGGCATTAAGAAATATATCAACGCCACTATAAGCAAAAACTTTTGCTAGATAATCCAAACTGATAGCACCATCGTCATCAACCCTAAATGTGGGAGGAATTGTAGCCACACCGATATCCAACGCAGACTGCCAATATTGCCTACTTTTGACTGTTCCTTCAGTAACTTGAGCAAATATCATCTCTCTTCGAGACGCTTGAAGTCTATCTTGTTTAGATGGCTCAAAAAACATCGGCTCAGATAACATCTCCCTTTCCGCTTGTGTTAAAATTGGTTCCATCCCACGATTCAAACAAGCACCATTTTTAAATGTTACTACATTATAGGGATTAATCAAAAAGTGGCATCTCTCGCCCGTTCGCGTTCTTTTCCGGCGCCCCCATAATCACATCATCAATTCGCAAGATCATTTCGGCGACTTCCGTCGCACTGGAAAGAGCTTGTGTTTTAATCTTCAACGGCTCAACAACATTTTCAGCCCACGCATCAAGAACTAATCCAGTAAACACATTCACTCCCGCCCAACGCTGTCCTTGATCATGCGCCGAACGCAGTGCAACAAGAACATCAATTGGATCTAACCCCGCATTTTCCGCGAGAGTACGAGGGATAACTTCCAACGCATCAGCAAAAGCCATCACCGCAAGCTGCTCCCGGCCACGCAACGTCGCAGCATAACGTCTTAACTGCTGAGCTAATTCCACTTCCACCGCTCCCGCACCACCAACAATCAACCCATCATGCAATACTGCTCGAACATCACCAAGCGCATCAATGACCGCACGTTTACTTTCCTCTGCAACATGCTCTGTAGCACCTTTGACAAGTAAAGTAACTGCTTTGGGATTGTGGCACTGCTCGATAAATAACATCATGTCCTCTGCCACTTTTTTCTCGTGGACGAAACCTGCAAAACCAAGATCATCAGACGTTAATTCTTTCCAGCTGCTGACAATTTTTGCTCCGGTAGCTCGGGATAATTTTTCCATATCGCTTTTCTTGACTCGGCGTACCGCAAAAATGCTTTTCTTGGCTAAGAAATGCTGCGCTAAATCATCAATACCTTTCTGACAAAATACAACATTTGCACCACTGCTGATTATTTTTTCTACCATATCTTTTAATGCGCGCTCTTCGTGTTCCAAAAAAGCTTGTAATTGTCTTGGATCGGTCAATTGTATTTTTGCTTCGGTGCCTGTTTCTTTAGCTTCAATAGCACACTCCAGTAAAGCTATTTTAGCGCTCTTTACTAAACGTGGCATTCCGGTATGAACTCGCTCTTTGTCTAAAACTATTCCATTAACTAGTTGAGATGCTGTTATTCCGGCGCCTTCTTTCTTTTCTATTTTGATATTTTCTGTATCAATGATATATGAGTTTTCGGTTTTCTCCATAACTTTCAGAACTGCTTCAACGGCGATGTGTGCGAGTTTATCTCTCGCCATCTCAACATTTTTTCCAGTCATAGCAGTTATAGCTATATTTGTTAATGCGGTAACGTCATCTGGCGTTACATTCTTGCCAAGCTTTGGTAATATTTCCTGCGCCTTTTCAGCCGCTAACTTGTAGCCGTTTGCAATTACCGTTGGATGAATATTTTTATCCAATAATTCTTCAGCATTTTTCAGAAGTTCTCCGCCAATTATTACGGCCGAAGTTGTGCCGTCGCCAATTTCGCTTTCCTGAACTTTGGCAATTTCAAGCATCATCTTTGCTGCTGGATGCTCAATGTCCATTTCATCTAAAATTGTAACTCCGTCATTAGTTAT
>DUGB01000052.1 GCA_013331555.1 Candidatus Woesearchaeota archaeon | reverse complement strand
ATCTATTTTTTGGATGAAGCCGGTTTGAGAGATAAAGCATCAGAATTCAACTAATCATGTCTTCATTTATTATTCTCTAATACGAGTTACTATCATATCTCCATTCGTCAGTTTCCAATCCAAGTTCTTTTAATAGTTCTAAAGTCCTGTCTTTAGTAGTATTATCTGCATAAACACAAAGAACGGGCAATGGATATCTATCCCAATCGTATTCTGGATGTTGTTGGTGAGGATATTTTGCTTTATATATTTCACCGGTTTCCACTAATTCATTAATACTCTGAAAAGCATTTTTAATTATTCTCATTGGGGCAACAATGATCCATTTTCCAACAGTATCCGGATCTTCTAACTCGTTATCATCATTTACAGACCAAACCCAGTAATCTCCCCGTTCAATCATTTTCAGTCCGATCAAATAAAGTGATCAGTTATATCGATGTATGCTCCTTCGGCTAAATGCAAAACACCTTCCTCAAGTTCACTTCCTCTAGCTGTAGGTCTGCTCCTAATCGAAAGACCTTCCAATTCCATAAAGCGGCCATCAACCGTTCTATAAGATCCTGACTCTTGATCCTCTAAGAAAAGATCGTGCATGGCAACATCTCCAAATTTCATCTCCAATTCTCCTTGTTCTCTTTCTGATTTTACAAAAACATCATATCCTTGACCTAAAACACGACGAACTTGACTCGTCATTGCGCTGTAAAGATGCTCTTCGTCATGCTCTGAAATTGGATAACATGGAACTAGTAAAAAATCAATATCTTTACGACCTTCAACCGCAGTATCTTCCCTAACAATTCCGCCAACAAGTAAAATTCTATAAACGGGGTTATTGGCTAAGAAGCTCTCGTATACTGCTAAAATTGTTGTCACTGTTTCTTTTAGGCGATCAGTTGGTTCCCCAGCTTCAATATCATAAAAATCTGCCAGTTTGAAGTCCATAACTCATTAAATGGTGGATTATTTATAAATTTTTGTTAAATTTACTATTATTTAGGGATTACAAAAGATATATCTCTCTTTTATCTCTTTAAGCTCTATGGTCAAATGTAGTATCTGCAGTAATCAAATCGCCACATTGTTTCTGGAAAAGTTGAAAGGCGCCTACGTTCAGAAAGAAGGGACTAGTAAGAAATATCCTATTTGTTTCGAATGCCAAAAGAAGTTTCAACGTAAGGATGAACTTATTGCTCAAATCAAATAACAAAAATGTGCGCACTCAGACCGACCACTGACTTCGCCAAACAGCGCACATTTTTGGGATTAGAAATGGTGACAATCAATTGACAAACTTCGTCCGTGGTCTTAGACCAACACCATTTCCAATAAATAAAGATTTAAAAAACAGACCTGTTCTTCTCTAGATACGCCCCTGTGGCTCAGTGGTAGAGCGGCGCTCTCGTACATTTTCCTCGAGCGAAGCGCAGGTCCCGCGTTCAAACGAAGAACAATTCTTCTGAAAGTCGCGGCAGGGGCTTTTTATATCATAATCTTTAAAAATAGACCTCTCCCAAAGCAGATTCTATGTCTAATCTTGATATTGGTAAGTCTCTTGAAGAGAATAAACAACGGACTCAACACAAACCAGAGCCAACTCCGGTTGTCATTGCGGATCAAACATCAACAAAAAGCGTTCTTATTCTCGTTGGCGTTGTTTTAGGTTTCCTTCTCCTTTTTATCGGCGGTTTTGCTACCTACAACCATTTTACCGGTGCTCAAGTTGTTAACGTAGACGAACTTCACAAAGACAATCTTAAAGGCGATCTCAATGAGGAGGAAGGCTATGTTTACAACGGATTTAGTATCGTCAAAGCAGATGGTTTGTGGTGGACGGAAGTGGTTCGTCTTGGCGGGCTATTAAAAGTCCCTTTACGTTACGGTCCTAAGGAGCTTGAAAATGTCTCTTTCACCGGCAATCTTCTTCCTCTCTTCAACGCTGGAGACTCTATTCACATCGCTATCTACCCCAGTATCGCCAACAAATATTACAGTCTTGCCATTTCAGAACTCAGCTTCAATATGGCCAAAGGTATTGCTCGTAGTCCTATCGGCTCGTGTACAAAGAATGATTCTGCGTGTGACAATCGTACAATCATAAATTGTGATCATACCCAAAACAAACCTGTTCTCGAATTATCTTATGGTGGCGATGCCGGTGTTGAAATGCGCGGCACGTGCATAAAATTAACCGGTCAAGATCTTGAGATTGTTCGCTCCGTTGACCGTCTTCTGTACCAATGGTATGGGGTTATGGAGTAAATTCCTGAGAGATCATTCAAAGAAGCCTATATTAGTTCATTCTCTTTCAAAAACTTTTCTTTTTTCGCTTTGTATACTTCTTCTGTCACGCCATCCAAAGATCGTTTAAATTCTTCATACTTCCTACGAATCGAATGGTTAGACTTAAGTTTATGAATTAAATCAAGATATTTTTTAATTTTCTTATGTCTCTTTGGGAGGATGTGCAATTCACAAATTATCCCGTATCTCTTTTTACTCCTACAATATCCCTCACCATCAACAATTGGTCCAATTCCAAATCTACCGGCTCCTTTCTCTTGAATAAGTTCTTGAGCTCTTTTGATGTCATCTATCTCAACTAATAAATCAAATTCTTCTTTTCCACACATTGGTATTGCAAAAGAGCCAATCAAAGTTATTTTTGAATTTGGAAGAGCCTCTTTGACAATTTTTTTGTAGTATTCAATAATTTGAAATACTTCCTTAGACAGTTCGATTATCTTAACGAGTTCTTCCAAATTAGGCTCCAAAAACGTAAATCCTTCTTGTTTTTTTAAAGTTTGCCCAACCATTTATTTCCATTTTCCAACTATTTTTAAAGACAGAACATTTTCCTTTCTCAATGAAGTACTCATTGAAACTATCTGAACTTCCCATCACCAAGAACAATATCACTTTTCTCGGAGTTCTTTCTCTTATCCTTAAAACAACTTGGAAATACTTTCGGATTCACTTCATCGGCGTTCTTTTCTTAGGAGTAATTTCTGGCTTTTTCCAGTTGATTACGCCAAAAATATTTCAAAGAATCATTGACGCACTTGTTGGTGGCGAAACCAACCTCAACTTTTTCATTTTGTTGGGAACTCTTGCCGCTACTGCTCTTCTTCTTGGAGCACTTTTCAAAGTTTTCGCGGAAAAACTGAGCTTCTATATCGCAACTCAGGTCGAAGACCGTTGGCGTTATACTTCTCTTCTCAAATTTTATCAATTACCTTTAAAGTGGCTGGATCAACATGATTCTGGCGAAATCGGGGCAAAAATTGACCGTGGTGGCGGCGCCATTTGGACAATTATCTATGACATTTTTGGTCAGAATCTCATCGTTTCGTTCATTACCCTTGTCTTATTGCTTGTGTACGTTATCATTTCTTTTCCTTTATTCTCAATCCTCTTTCTCATTCCCATTCCAATTTATATTCTCATAACCTATTTTATCTCCAGACGTATTGCAGCCATGCAGGCAGAACTGAGTGAACTCGATCACGCCGCGAGCAGGACATTTTTTGATGGTGTTGGAAACGTTCGTTATGTTAAGACTTTCGGCAAGGAATATGCCGAAACCACTCAATACGCACGCAAGTGGGATAAATATCACAAACTTGAATATCGTATGCAACGGCGCTGGGTATGGCAGGGATTCCTCCAAAAGCTCATTGAAGCCGTTATGCGCGCAGTTTTACTGCTCGCGGGAGTTATTGCCATTCAGAAAAATGCTTTAACATTAGGAGAAGTGGTTCTCCTCGTTAGTTTTCAACAAGTCAGTTTTACTCCTCTTGAGCAGCTCGGCCAGCTTTTTACTCGTCTGCGCAGAGTCACTAAAAGAGCTTCTCATCTCTTCACTATCGCTGCTGAGCAAGATCAGCTCGCTGATTTGCCAAGAGCAAAAGAAGTAAGTGATCTCAAAAAAGAAATTACGTTTAATCGTGTCACGTTTGCCTATTCAAAAAAGTTAGCCGCTCTTCGTGATGTTTCTTTTACGCTCAAATCTGGAACGACAACAGCGATCGTTGGTAGAAGCGGTGCCGGGAAAAGTACTATTGCCATGCTCCTGCTTCGCTTTTACGATCCAGATCAAGGTCGAATTATGTGGGATGGACAAGATCTTCGTGCTATCCAGCGTCCATCTCTCCGCAAACATAGCACTCTTATCTTACAGGATACCACTTTGTTTAACAGAACGATTGCTGAAAATATTAAATATGGTCGACCAGAAGCATCAGAGCAAGAAATGATTAAAGCCGCTCAGCTCGCCCATGCCCATGCTTTTATTCTCAAACTCCCTAAAAGCTACAATTCAATTGTCGGCGAACGAGGAGTACGTTTATCGGGTGGTCAACGGCAAAGAATTGCTATTGCTCGTGCTCTGCTCACAAAATCATCATTGATTGTCATGGATGAAGCAACCAGTCATCTCGATAGTGAGACGGAGAAAGCGATTAAAGAGGCAACTCAATATTACCAAGGGAAGCAAACACAGGTTATCATTGCTCATCGTCTCTCGACAGTGCAGCATGCCGACAATATTATTCTTCTTGACAAAGGGCAAATTCTTGCTCAGGGTAAGCACACTGAACTCTTAAAACATTCATTGTATCAAAAACTCTGTGCTCTTCAACTCAAATAAATACTTACCTTTCTATCCCCAAACTATATGCCTGATTATCTTTTACTGTTACTAATCTAAAATTCAAGCCCAATTCCAAAACGGCTTCTAATACTGCCATGTGTTCTTTTCCCGTTCCCGATGCCAGGTTTAACGCCACTTCAAAATCCTGAATTTTACCCTGAAGTTTTTTTTTGATCTCTTTAATCACTGCCATTGTCTCGAGAGAGAAATCAATCACCACCAATGACGTTTGCTCGCTTCTGGAGGTAAAATTTTCCTCTCCAAATCTATTGGTAATCAAGAAAACATGAGTCCACGGCTGGCTCTGCATGATCTTATTCACTTCTGACCAAGTCCCTTTTCCTGTGGATAAGAGTGCAAGTAGTGTAGGCATAACTGCGTCGCCATTGGCTGACTATAAAAAGATATCCTGCGGGTCATCCAAAAATTTATAAATCTTTTAAGTTTAATAGCTATATTAAAACCTATAAAAGGAGGAATCTTTATGGCAGAAAAATATGCTAAAGCAGTAGCAAACAAAGTAATCGCGTACGCTTTTACCGCAGGTGTTGTCGTCGCGTTGGTCTTAGGGCTTGTTGCCACCGCTTTGCCGGCAACAGTAGTTCCGTACCTGACAAGTTTATTGATCTTGGCTGGTGTCGTTGTTGGGTTCTTTAACATCCAACCGCAGGAACGCAAAGATTACGTGTTGTACGTCACGGCTCTGGTTATCGTTTTAAGTCTGAGCCAAACAACTTTTGCGCAAGTCCAATACATTGGAGTACACATTCAACGTGTTCTCTCCATGATGATGGCGTTCATCTTACCATCTGTGGTTATTGTTGGAATTAAAGCCGTAATCTCTTTAGCACGGGATTAAAAATTTCTTATTTTTTTTTCTTTTCTTTTATGAAAATTCATTTTTTTGAAGAGTTTCCCACTACATCTAATCTTAGCAAACTTCGCTTTGTTTCTTGGCCTTGCACACTGTTTCTTGCTGCTACATCACTCTCACAGTTCCAATCATTGTCTAAAAATTTTTCTCGACGTCATCATCATATCCATTGCGTCTATTGGCCAGTTCTGAGCAGGAAAGAAGGGTATTGGTTTTCTCCTTTTTCTAACCATAATTCCCTTCGTCGCATTTTCGATGAACTTCAAGATCATTCTGTACCGACGATGATTGATGCTGAACTCCCCACTCGTCAAAATCTACTGCTTTATTTCACCCAGCTTATTTATTTCTTCCACAATCGTCAATGCTTGCGTGATTTCGTACAACGTCATCCACACGTATGGGTCGCCGAATATTACCCTCAATCCACAATACTGCAAACAACTCTTACCTTCCTCGGTTTGCATTATGATCCAAAGACCTATCAAAAACCAATCATTAAAATGTTGTACTCCTCTCTTCATCATTTTTCTCCACAGGAATTTCTCACTCTTCTCAACAAAGGGAAACAACGCTACGGCAGCAAATTTATCCCTGCTTTAGGCACAATCTCTCCGGGGATTCAGGGTAATGAACCCAAACTTTCTCCTGAACAATTAGAACAAGATCTCAGTCTTGCCAAGAAAGCGGGTCTCAACGAAGTCATCATTTTTCGTTTAGGTGGATTAAATGAAGATTATCTCTCTCGGATCAAAAAGTATGTTTCTCACTAACTGAACAGGTACTTGCTAAAATAGAGAAACCGTGGTTCTTTTAATAATGTTTTTATCAATAACGGCAGTGGATTGTCACGCGTATATTGTTCAAACACGTGTTGAATCTTCGGCTGTTTTACATAGCGTACTAATCTATCCCAATCTGCATCGGTAAAACGATTAAAAATATCATGAACTTTTAAATGCAGTTTCATCTGCTTACGCACAGGAGCAATTTCTGCCTCAATTTTCTTATCCTTAAGAATGCACTCCGCCACGAGCTTCGCTTGACGCAGTGCCGGGACTAGTCCTCCCAAAGTTGTTGCTTTCACGTACCCCGATGCATCACCGATTACATAGCAATTATCTTTATGGAGTTGTTGTTTTGAATTATATACTGGAATTGCTCCTGCTTGGATTTCCAATGACGTAAAATTGTGCTCTTTCATAAACGTATCAAAATACTTTTTTGTATTACGAAGCGTTGCTAATCCTACCCTCGCTCGCGTTGCTGATTCTGGAACAACCCAAGCAAAGAGTCCAGGGCAGACAATGTTTCCAAAATACGTCTTGATTGTATGTGGCTCAAATTTTCCCTCCACAACTGCTTGAATTCCAAAATAGTTTTCTCGTTTTGGATGAAAGAAACCATATGCTTTCGCTGTTGGTGAAAGTGGACCATCAGCAGCAATAACAATATCGGGAGTGATTTTAATTTCTGTATTATTAATCGTATCTTTAATGATGAGCTCATTACCTTCCTTTCGTGTAAATGAATGATTGACAAGAATCGTCGCTCCCGCATCTCGCGCCATTGTTGCGAAAAAATTATCAAACTTTGTTCTACAGACAATGTAATCTTTTTGTGTAATAGCAACATTTTCTTGAGGGGAATACACTTCAATTGTATCAATCGTATTTACAAGATATGATTCCATTGGCAACTGAAATTGATCAAAATCAGAAGTTAAAATTCCCGTACATTGAATTGGACAACCAACCTGCGCATGGTTCTCATAGATTGTTACGGTATGTCCTGCTTTTGCTAAGAAATAGCCCGCATAACACCCAATTGGTCCAGCTCCGATAATGGTAATGTTCATGAAAATTTGCTCCTAACCTTAAGACTGATTAATTTATCTATCATAAGACGACTTCCAAGGTACAACTTGATAACCTTTCTCACGGAGTGGTTCAAGATAAGAAAGAAGAGCGTCTTGTAATTGTCGAGCATCTGGATCTGATAGAGGGAACGTTGGTTCTCTACATCTTAGAAATTGTCTTGCCATGGGTAAAGCATATCCTGAGAAATTGACACTTAAAGCCGGACTTTCTGCTGACCAAACCCGTATCGCTTCGATACTAAAATAACCCCTCGTTACTCGGTTCCCTGAATCATCTTGCCAATGTTCTACTTTGTTCAGATTTTCAAAAGAATAAACAATTTGCGTCCGTTCAGGCGGCAACTCTTCCCTTACCATATTTCTCCATTGTTCTAACGATTTTCTCATTGAAGAGCCATCACTTTCTAATACACTAAACCCATATCCATCAACCTCAAATCGTATCTTGGCCATGTCACTCTCTGGACCACCATATCGAGATTCTCCCTCATTGAAAGAAATGACTCCCGCAATAATCGGAACTTCTCTCCCTTGGGCAAGAGACATAATGCCTTCGACAGTTTCTGCAATTACTCTTCCTCTTTCAGCTGGGTAAGGTAAACCGGCACCCGTGCTAACCAAAACGTGATTATGTGCAGAATATGGCTTATTTGGGTCAATGAACTCTAAACCTGTTGGATCGGAAGGAAGTACTCGCTTTCCTTGAACGGTTATTGGTTCATATCGTGCAAATATCCTCTTCGGTCGTCTTATCGCAAATGCGTTCCGAAATGCTTCTAATCTTTCTACTGCAAGCCGAAAAATATTATCATTTTCATAATGACGTAATTCCCAAGAATCTCTATTAACTGTTTCTTCAGTCACTATACTTTGCCATCCTGTATCGTTTTAAAAGATTATGTAAGATTAGCCTATAACTCTGATTTTGAATTAATGTAAAAAAGAACAAACAAAAGATCGTAAGAAAAAATATATATAAAAAAAAGAAAAAAAAGTGGAGGAAAGATAACTCACGTACTTAGTAGTACGTTTGTCCTTCTTCGTCTCCGTCTTTGCGAAGTCGGCTAAAGCCAACGATCAAGCCAATGATCACAAGCAAGACAACTAAGACAATCAAAGCAATTTCCAATCCATTACGGAGGCTGAAATTTGCTCCAACACTAGGTTGTGAAGCTGCGCTCACAGCGGCTTTAAACGTGACAGTTTCCAATACTTCGTTACCGGACTTCACTTCTACAGAAGCAATGTGCTCACCAGCAGTTGCATCCATAGCAGGGGTAACTTCAACGTAGACCACTTTATTCTTGCCAGGTTCGAGTACAACTAAGTTGTCACTCAAGACAGCAGTTGCCCAATCTCCTACAACGGAGCTAAGAACATATGCTTTTGAGGTTGCGCCAGCATTGGTAAGAGCAATAGCGTACGTTGCGGTTTTACCTGCAACAACAGCTTGGTTCTCTGGACCAACAGCAAGCACCAACTTATCGGTTGCCTGGAAGATTTCATTTGCTACAACATGAATCATAGACTTTTTAGTTACAGTTTCGCGCATGTTATCATAACTTGCGGTAACCACAACTTCATAGTCGCCTTCTGTTGCTGTAGCTGGTATAGCCAAGAACATTTCCGGAACATCTTCGAAATCGAAGTTATTACGGTATGTTTCTCGGTCAGTATCAACACGGTCAACAAATTCTGTTGCGCTAACGCCTAATTGAGGGATAGCAACAGTAACTTTAACATCCCGTTGATTTCTGTCACCAAAATTCTCTAAGAGAACAGTGGTTAAAAGAGAGCGGCCTGCTTTAACGCTGGATCCTGGGGAGAATGCAACATCAGCAATATCAACCGCATGGCGGGATGGTTCAACATGAAGCTCAACCACTTGCTCAACACTAACAGAGTGTCTGTTCATCACGCGAACGCGAAGCCAGTACACATCTTTGTCAAGCTGGGAAGGCAAGGATACTTCCAAGTTAACATACTTGGTCGTGTTTGAAGACATATCAAATAAGTGGGTTGCATCTTCCAAATTTTCGTAATCGGAGTATTCATACCCGCTGATTTTTGCTTCAACTTCAATATCATCAACATTGTTAAAAGCTTCTAAACCAACTTTAACATCAAGGGCTTCCCCTTCTTCAACAGCAAGAACTTCACCAGTTCTTACATCATTTCCATTTACTTCAACTGAAACAACAGACAAACTTGAAACCAAGTCTAATGCCTCAGCTCTACTTTCGTCAACATCACTATATCCATTATGACCTGCAGTAACTGCAGAAACCATTAGGAGACTCATGATGAACACTGCTAAAATTTGTAGCACATTTCTCATTTTATCTTTCCTCCACATTGTTAGATTTTTTGAGTATTATTGAATAAACCGAAACGTCGCCTATATATAAATGTTTCGGAGTTTTTAGCATTTTATAGTAATTACAAGCAGTAGTCACTATTTAGTTACTTCCAAAATAAATCTCTCGGTGGCCGAGGTCATGAAAGAGATCATTTCCAACCGAAACATGGACTGTATACGCGCCTTCTTCGACGACAACGTCCGGAAGATGCAATTGTAATGTTTCGCTCATTTCTTCTCTGGAATCAAGATCAAAGATCTTGCCTGCTCTTCGAATCCCCAGTTCGGGAATTGTCACTCTGATTTGGAGATTTTCTAGATCTACATTGCCTTCGTTGTCAACAACAACTTGAATGGGGATTACTTGCCCTGGAGCAACATCTTCCTGGATGTGGATAGCCGCAATATCGAGATGCTGATATCCTCCACGTACGACAATAACATACTTTTGGGTTACTATGAACTCACCATCACTCACCGCAATAACAACTTGTTCGCGGCGGGTAATATCTGGCGTCCAGGTAATTTTTCCGGTTGGACTAATTTTCATCCCTTCTGGGGATGTCAGAAGTTCATACGTTAATGGATCTTGATCGGGATCAACCGCAATAACAGTATAGACATACTCTTTCCCCTGTTCCGCAGTTAAGACTGGCTGGGAGATAATCCGCGGTGGTCGGTTAGTATTTGTGACTGTAATAAGAACAGTTTCTTCAACCGTAACACTGCCATCAGTTACGGTAAATGTAACTTCATATGTCCCTGCCTGTTCAAAGTCTGGAGTCCACGTAAACGTTCTTGATACCGGCTCAAATGTTGCGCCAGCAGGAAGATTATCAGCACCGAATGTTAATGGATCACCATCATTATCAGTAGCCTCAACAATAATCGTTGCTGTTTCTCCTTCACCAATAGTTTGGTCAGGGATATCAGCTATTGTTGGTCCTTGATTTGTGTTTCCAACATGGATTAATAGTACTTCTTGATCTCCGGCAGTACCATCGGTTACAAAGAATGTGATCTCATAATCACCTGCTTGATCTAAATCTGGTGTCCAGGTGAATGTCTTCATTTCTGGGTCAAATGTTGCTCCATTAGGAAGATCGCCAGTTGAATACACTAAACTATCTCCATCAGGATCAACGGCATTCACAATAACTTTTATTGTATCTTGTTCTGCAATAGTTTGTTCTGGAATTTGGTCAAATACTGGCGGTCGATTGACATTATTGATCGTGATATGAACATCCATCGTGTCAGTATGGCGTCCGTCACTGACCGTGAACGTTACATCATATTCTCCTGCTTGGTCAAAGTCTGGAGTCCAGGTGAATGTTTGTGTTTCTAGGTCAAATATTGCGCCAGCGGGAAGATCATCGGCGGAATAAGTTAAGATGTCTTCAGCATCTTGATCGGTTGCTGTAACGGCGAATGTTAGTTCTTGTCCTTCGTCTCCTTCTTGATCTGGAATCTCATCAAAGATTGGTGGATAATCTCCGCCAGTCCCATCGACAACAGTAATGCGGACTGTCATGGTATCACTGCCACCAAAAGCATCACTAACGATAAATGTCATTTCATATGTTCCCACTTGATCTATTTGAGGCGTCCAGGTGAATCCCTGATCTGCTCCTTGGCCAAATGTTCCACCAGGTGGAAGATCCTCTACTGTGTATCGTAAACGCAAGTCATCGCCATCTAGATCATCTGCTTGTACTTCAAATTCTACATTGTCGCCAGCATTAACAATAATATCATTCACTTCTCTGAATTCTGGATTTCGATTAACATCTTGAACTTTAACTCGCATTTCGACAGTTTCTTCTAATGGTTGACTGCCATCCGCTGGTTGATCGGTCGCTTTAAATTCAATAGTGAATTCTTTGTCAAGGGCAGGGTGATCAACAAAATCGAACGACGGTGAAAGTGTAATTACTTTTGTTCGCGGATTAAAGTCAAGAACAGCCAGAACATCTTGTCTTTCTTCATCGGTTAAACCAACAACATCTGTCAGTGTCAGCGTAACGCGATCATTATCAGTATCACTTGCTGACACTAATAATTGTCGTGTTTCTTCTTCATTCATAACAACATCATTACTTGAGATATGGATTGTTGGTTTTTGGTTGACATTCGTTACAGTGACGGGAATAATCTCTACATCCTCTAAATGTTCCTCGTCGTTCCAAGGCCGATCAAAGACTGTAAATTCAAAATCATGCACTCCGGCGCTCTCTAAATCTGTTTGCCAAGTTAGGGACACTTCATTATCTCCGCTAATTTCCACCGCAGGGACATCTCCTGGGAGATCATTTGCCCAATTAAAAGAAAAGAACAAATGGTCTTGATCCGGATCAGAGAATGTTACGGTAATCGTAACTTTTTGTTCTTCCGCAGCTGGATTTGGAATAACTCTAACTGTATCAACGTGAGGTGCTCTATTGACATTAAAGACGCGCACGGTGAAATTCTTCTCACTTTCTTGACCATCAGCATCAACAGCGTGAATGATAATATTTTCATACATTGTTGGATCATTATTACCTTGGGTGAAATCGGGCGTCCATGTAAATGAAGCGGTGTTGTCTCCATTATCCATAAAGACTGCTCCGCGCGGCAGATTGTCTGCAGTTAATACTATTGCCTCACCTTGTGGGTCTGCAGCACTGATTGGAATTTGAAGTAATTCTCCTTCATCAATATCATATTGTTCTTGAGGGATAGTAATTACAGGATCGGAGGGAACATCATTGACTCTAATTGTTACAACTTCAGGTTCACTTTCACCACCATTGCTATTGGTGGCAGTAAATGTTACGGGATACTCTGTCGGATCATCATCGCCTTGGGTAAAATCTGGTGTCCAAGAGAATGTAACGGTCCCATCGGGATTTCCTTGCACATGAGCTCCTTGTGGTAATTCATCAACCTGAAATATAATCACTGCATCCGCAGGATCAGTAGCGCGCACAGTGAATGTTAATTCATTTCCTTCATCAACTTCTTGATCTGGTATCTCACCAATTGTTGGGTTTCCATCGTAGACCGAAATAATAACTGTTACGGGGTCGCTTTCTTCACCCATCCGATCTGTTGCTGTAAATGTTATGGTATAATCTGTTGGATCATTATCACCTTGTGTGAACGTAGGCGTCCACAAAAATTCTCCTGTTTGTAGACTAAGTGTTGCTCCTGGCGGCAGATTGTCTGCAGAGTATGTGATTGTGTCATCTGCATCCTGATCTTCCGCATGAAGTGTAAACTGTACTTCAACACCTTCGAAAGTGTCTTGATTTTCAACAGGTTCAAGTTCAGGAGGATAATTTATTGCTGATTTAACGACTACAGTAATATGTCTAACCACTGGGTCACAGTTTCCATCGCTTGCTTCGAAGAAAACATGATAAGAACCATGCTGTCCAAAATCTGGAGTCCAGGTGAACATTCCTGTTCCATCACCATTGTCAGTAAATGTAGCACCTTCTGGAATTGTCACTACACTTTCATCAATAGATAATACAATAATATCTCCGTCTGCGTCTGTAGCACGGACTGGAATTTGAATTTCTTCGTTTTCGAGTACCTCATAGCTGTTTTCCATCGGATCAAAAACAGGGCAACTATTGCCATTACCACGATCAACAACTGTAATTGTAATTGTCTCTGCATCAGTAGCACCGTGTTCATCTGCAACTGTAATTGTTACGGTGTATTCTCCTGCTTGGGTGAAGTCCGGTGTCCAAATTAAACTTGCCGTGCCATTATTCTGATCAGCAAATGTTGCTCCTGACGGCAGTCCCGCAACGGTAAAATTTAAACGATCACCATCTTGGTCAGTCGCCGTAATTCGCAGTTGTACTTGTTCTCCTTCATTCACGGTTTGATCACCAATTGGATTCAATACGGGTGGATGATTTCCATTGCCATTCTCTGTAACAATAATTGTAATCGTTTCACTATCTGCTCCGCCGTTGCCATCTGTTACGCGGAACGTTACTCTATATGTTCCCGCTTGATCAAAATCGGGTGTCCAAGAGAATGTTTTTGATACTGGATCAAAAGTTGCACCTGCTGGCAATTGTCCTGTAGAAAAAGTTAATCGATCTCCATCAGGATCAGAACCACTCACTGTAAACGTGAGCGTTTGTCCTTCCGGAACAGTTTTATCTCCGATAGGATTGAGAACGGGATTTCGATTGACATTGAAAACATTGATTCTTACGTCGGCAGTAACTGTTGCTCCTGCACTATCTCGTGCGGTAAAACGAACAGTGTACACGGTAGGGTCATTGTTTCCTTGCGTAAAATCAGGAGTCCAGGATAATTCTCCACTTTGTGGAGTAAACTGTGCTCCGCGTGGAAGATTTTGCGCTGATAATGTAATTGTGTTTCCGTTAGGATCAGTTGCGCGAACTCTAAATCGTAATAATTCCCATTCGTTAATATTCTTATCTTGGGTGGTTGTTCGATCAAATACCGGTGGATCATTTCGTCCTTGTTCAACATGAAGAATCAAATCATCTGTTGCTGTTCTGCCACTTGTTTCACCGGTGACAACAGTTCTAATGGTATATGTTCCCGGTTCATGATAATCTGTTGGAGTTACATCGACGTGCTCATACAGTGCATCTCCTGTCGTGCGTCCTTCAAACAATGTTACGAGAACACGACCATTTTGGAGCAAGGTTGTTTCAATACGCATTGCGCGTTCTTGAAAAGATTCTCCTCCGACGGTCAGGCCAATACCGTCTCCATTATTGATTGTTTTTTCTGATTGTAACGCATCTTGCGCTGTTCCATCCCAGAATGCGAGACTGTCAACTTGAGCAAGAACTAAAAATGAACCGAGGGTTAAAAATAATATAAACATAAATCCAAACATTATTTTTTTATTGTGATTGTTCATCATTATTTAACCTCAAAAACGATAGTTCAATAGAACTCTCGCTTCATCTCTCGCATCTCGGAGTCGTCGGTCGTATTCAACATTAACCGCAAATCGATCATCACCTGATCCAACTTTCCAAGAATATCCTGCTCCACCGCCAATAAGAGCACTACCATCAAGTCCTTGGCGACGCGAACGTCTGGTTTCTCGAGGTTGAGTGAATTGTGAACCATCGATCCATACGAGACTTCCATCATTTTCTTCACGGAAAATATCAACAACTTTATTTCCGGATACTGTCCCATATTCTCTCCGTGTTCGTTCTACAAGAGCAAATCCACCATATAATCGTAAATCTATTCTTTCAGAATCATTTAATGGAACAGTAGGATTAATTCCACCAACAATTCTTCCTAATTCAGTCAATACGGTATTTCCACCTGTTGTTTGATCCGTTCGTTCACTCACTGATCGTATATCACTTTCTTGGCATCCTGTACAAGGCAATCTCGTTCGTGATTGTCGTGTGGTTGTTTTAGTTCGCTGGTGTCGTTGGCGATTTTGATCATAGCCACTTCCAACTGCTGCAAATAAACCAAAGCCCGGTGCAACTTCTTGCGTATAACCTACTTCGGCAGCAGCTCCTAATGCATCAAATCCTTTTCTCATCATTCTTGTTTCAAGAGAATACAATGGTCCTACGCGAAAGAATAGTCCTGATTCTAAGTCTGTTGGATCAACATCGGGAAGATCATAATGGAACGTCGTTCCTGTATCTCCCTGAAATGATCTTTGAGCATCGTTCCATAATGAACTCTCTCGAGTAGAATCGCGTAATCGTAATTCCAAACCCAAAGGAGTATCAGCGTCTCGCACTCCCATATCTTGAGCGTATGCTTTTCCTGTTACTATACAACGTCCATAAGAAGAATCAGGAGCGTCTCTAACAAATTTTACCGTAAACTTTTTTTCTTCACTTGCTGGGCGGTAAGGTCTTCCCCCAACTAAAATATCTGCTTCACAGACAACATTGTCATCAGCAATATCTTGACTAACACGAACAGGAACTTCCCACGTAACTTCATCTCCATCTTTAACGGGGGGTAATGTATATCCATCTGGAATTTGAACTTTGTTAAATGTTCCACTTTGTGCTTGTGCTTCCGCAACTGTCTGCGTTCCAAAGAACATATCTGCAGCAACTTGAGCTGCACTCACAACAGGGCCCGCAGCAACGCCAGTAGCAATAGCTCTCGCTACCATTCGCGCTTCGTACATATTTCGTAAACGTTGTATTAATTCCATGGTTATGTTTTTACTTTTAAGTAGTTTTATTTAAAGTTTTGTTATTTATCTGCCTCGAAATACTCGATCATTAAGATCGCTTCTTGCTGTTCTTGCATCTTCCGAAAATAAACGCCGATACATTAGAGTAGCTTCAACATCATTTTCAAGAGTAGGACACACATAGCTCAAAACTTGGGGGATACCATATTCTCCTCCTACTTGTGTATCTCGGACATGAATCGGAATTTCTCCTCCTACAGATCTAAAATAACTTTGAATTGTTGTTCTGAAAAGGCCATCATTTTCTTCACGCACTGCTCTTTCAATATCTATACAATATTGTGCATGACGTAATTGACGCAACGTTTGTGCTAATTGCGCATCCTGTGCACTGCAATCTCCTGGTCTGTCTACATATACTGTTTTTGCTTTAGGAGTTGCTCCAGGAACTGGAGTTGCGCACGGTGTATGTTCTTGACATGGTGACGGTGATGCACAGATCGCACATGGTGATGGTGTAGGACTTCGTCCTGCTGCGGCTAGTTGTCCTTCCAAATCGCGAATTCTTGCATCGTAAGTTGAGCAATCTCCTTGTCTATACTCAACACGTGGTGTTGCGCAGGATCCAGGATTTACAGCTAGAAGACGTTGTAATTCCCCTTCTAAACGTTGATTCTTGGTTTGATAACTTGAACAGTTGTTATTTTCTCTCGCAGAAAGATTATCTTCTCCAGAGTCTGGACCACATTGTTTGTAAAGAAGAGCAATCAAAAGTCCCACTGCTGCAACCGTGGCAATCCCTGAATAACTCCATAGTCCTCGATTTTCTTTTTTAATATCTTCAACATAAACACGCGCTACATCGGCATTTTCAGTTCCTAAAGTGGCTTGAAACGCTTTAAGCTCAGCAGTCAAATCATTAATGGTCTCTTGAGTTTGTCCATGGACTTCTTTGTTAATTTCTTCTCGTTGCCGTTCTGCTAAGTGAGCCAAAGCCGGATTATAATCTTCTCTCTCAATCTTTGTTAATATTAAATTATATGCTGCTTTTGCATCACCAAGTTCATGGCGTAATTGTTGAGCTCCATTTTCATAATCACGCGCAAAATCGCTACTAATTTCACGAACCAAAGCTTCTAATTCTCTAACTCTTTCTTTAAGTTCTGCTTCGACGACAGAATCATCAATAAGTTGTACTTCTAGTTCTTTTGGATTATCGTCCTCTGGAATTGGTGGTGGGTCACTCATAGTATTGGAATATCATCTATTTTTACGATTTAACTTACCAGAATCACTCTATTTTATAAATCTTTTGTAAATTGTAATTCACAAGTAGTAATAAAAATTTATTACCTATCAATTACTATTCTATCCCAACTGCATCCACAACTGGTGAATCATCCCCGTTGCAAACAAGATTATAAGCAGCCCGCCCACAACATAATGTGGTTTCAATGAATACTCCGGCACACGATCACCTCGCTTCTTTGCCCGCCAGAACATTAATAGTACTAATGTTCCATCCAATCCTCCGGCAATCGCTCCTGTAACGCCCAAAACGCGGATAAAATGAGTTACATCAAGCAGAACAATAAACAACGGCAGCAGTACCGTCATTAAAAAAGCCCCTCTGCGCGGAAATTTGTAATCATAATGAAACATTTCCATTAGTGCGGTGCCTAATACTAAGTAAGATGTAAACATTGTCAACACCGCAAGTACATTTGCTAAAATTCCCAGCAGAGAAGAAGAATACAAGCTCAATGCCACCGTCGCAATTCGCTCATTTGGGCTTAACGCTTCAAAGTTATCGAGACCAACAATTCCAACGATGATAAAAGTAAATACAAGATACAGTATGATCGGAATAATCGAACCGATAATGATTGCTCTTTTCATCTTCTCTTTGGATCTTCCTAACTCCTCCTGTACCTCTGGAATTCCCGGTGATGCCATAAACGCAAAAATGACAACGCCATAAGGAAGAAAGAAAAACGCCGGATTGAATGTGCTTAAATTATCGACACTTATTTTGTTCAGCGAAAAAACACCAATGAGGATCACTACAACAAAGAGCAATCCGATCAGAAAGAATTCCATTCTTCCTGTTGCTTTAATTCCATTATAGACAATCCACGATCCAGCAATGAAGAAAAGCAACGAATAGAGCAGAGGACTTCCCCATCCTAAAATCGTATGCAGTGTTTTCCCTTCTCCAATAAGATACGCGGTTAATGCTCCATAGATATTAACGACCATTGCACAGAACATGAGTATCTTTCCCTTTTTGCCAAGATACTTCTCTGCATATCCGGTCAGTTGATGTTGTTCTCGTGTGCGGAGAACAACTTCCCCAAGAGACAAATTCAAAAATAAAAATGCTAATCCAATGCCGATAATAAGCAGCGATCCATACAATAATCCTGCTTTAGCAATAACATAAGGAATACCTAAAATTCCCGCCCCTACAATTGTTCCTACGAGTGTGGTAATCCCAATTAGTAACTTTTTTTCAGCCCAAAGTCCTCTATACTCTCCCGGTGCACCTCTTTTTTTAAACATAGACTTTAGAACATCTTTTCTGCTTTATAATGATTTGGTCGGCTCTTTTCTTAAAGAGCTACAACCTTCAATGTTCCATCTCTGCTCTAACTCTATCTGGCAATCCATACAGAATCATTTTTATTTTAGCCAAAGTACTTTCAGCTTGTTCCAACCCTTTTCTTTCTAACGTTACCCAACTATCTAATGTTATCTGTGGGTCTTTCGGATTTGCAACATTCAAAAAAGTATTTTGAGTTCTCAATTCAAGATGTAAATTGTTCAGACTTCTGTTTAACAAAGCCATCTCCACTTTTTCTTTGATGATCAGAAGTTCTAAAATTGCCGCTGCATCTGCTCCAATGCCTCCTTCCGATCTAAAGTCTTTATGCAAGCCTCGGAATGAGGTGAGTTCTGAAAAAAGTCCTTTACCTTTTTCAATAGTTACCCATTCTTCTAGTTCAATGAGTTTTAATTGATCCTCAATAATCCTCTTCAATTTTCTTTTATTTGAATCCCAATTCTGGAGTGTCAGTTGACTAACAATCTCTTGTTTATTCGTAAAAAAAGCTCTATATTTCACTAAATTATCTGTAAGTGGTTGAAATAATTGATTAAAATACTTTGTAAAAGATGCTTCATCTTCTGCTTGATGAACTTTTCCGTCTAAACCTCTCCACTGTAACACCATTTATCTAATAAATAATACTAACATTATAAACATTCTCGTCTCTCAAATGTCTATAATAAGAAATATTGTGTTGCTCTAACCATTTTTTTAATAAAAGTGGGGCTGCTGGGATTTGAATTTCTGAGCAACAAGAATCTGCTTGCTGCTTCCCAGATCCGAAGCTAACTTCAGGAAGAGTATTTGTCATTGCTTTGCAGCTCAACCCTCCAATACTGGAGGCTCCTATTCTAACCAAGTTATACTACAGCCCCCCACTCACGAACAAAGCAATAGCTGTTTTATTAACATTTTGTTTTTATTAAAGAGTATTTCTAAACAAAAACCAAAATATAGTGAGCGCATTAAATAATCGAACGATAGGATCATGCGATAAGCGAACTATATATAATAGCATATTCGGTTATTAAATGCCGTCAGTATAAGTCAAAAGAACAAAGCTCTAAACAGAACCTTCTTGAACGACACCCATCTAGAAACTAAACTCTTCAATCAAATTGATTGGAGCAATGCGATTGCTTTTGGAATCTCTTGGTGAATTGTTTTCATTAAATTATCTATGGAGGGCTTAGTCTTAGCCAACACTGATATTACCCCCTCTCGGTCTCGGGTAGCAGTCCAAGTAGCAAACTGATTTGCAATCGGTTGAGCGACTTTATCAACGAAATATTTTTGGGCTTTTTTGAATGCTTGTGCCGCCGGAGAATCGATGTAATTCATTTTTCCTCTGTCGTAGTAACCCAAAGTAACTGCAACTTCACTAAAGACACCTTGGTGAATTCCACTTATCGTACTTATTTCTTCGGATACACCTTTTGAAGAGTTAATGAATCAAACTGTCTATCAAACGCCTGTAAAACAGCCACTAAAGTTCTTATGTCACTCATGCTCTCACTTTTTTCTAGTTGATATTAAAAATAATGAAAGAATTAATATATAAACATTATTGTCATCATTAATACCATGCTCACTTTAGACGGCACTCATTTGGAAGGTGGCGGCTCGTTAGTTCGCGTTGCTCTTGCTCTCTCTGCGTTAACTGGAAAACCGTTTAAAATCACAAACATTCGCGCCAATCGTTCCGAACCAGGATTAAAAGCACAACATCTTCATGCCATTAAAGCGCTCACGCAGTTGTGCCAGGCTGAAACAAATTATATTGATATCGGCACACGGGAACTTACGTTCACGCCAGGGAAAATAAAATCTGGGATTTATACTATCGATATTGGCACCGCTGGCAGTATCACTCTCCTGTTGCAGGCTTTGATTCTTCCCGCGTTATTCGCTCCCCGCAAAGTTACTTTCATTGTCCGTGGAGGAACGTGCGGGAAATGGCAGGCATCAGCTGATTATCTTCAAAATATTCTCCTTCCTTACCTTCAGCGCTTTGTCGAAAAAATAGAACTTAAGATCATTAAGCGCGGTTATTTTCCTCAAGGCGGCGGAGAAGTCAAACTTGAAATAACGCCGCGATTTCCGTTATCATCATCTCCAGACTTCTTAACATGGTGGACTAATGTCCAAGAGCATTGTTCTCCATATTCATTTTCATCACAAAGAATTCTTCAACAGATCAAAGGCGTTGTTAATGTATCTGCTGATCTTCAAGAAAAGAATGTTGCCGAACGTGTGGCCAGAGCAGCTGAGGATCATCTTCGTCAGCAATACGCCGTTCCAATAAGCATTCGTCTTGAGTATGCATCAACACTTAGTTCCGGCGGTGAAATTCTTCTGTGGGCAGTCTATGATTCTTTTGATCAAGACCGCCGTGCGGTCATCGGGAGTGATGTGCTTCTCGAATCAAACAAACGTTCGGAGGATGTCGGCAAAGAAGCAGCGCAGAAGTTGACCAAAGAAATCAAAAGTGGTGCTGCTGTCGATCATTTTCTTGCTGATCAGCTCGTCCAGTTCATGTCTCTTCTTCCTAGTTCGTCGTTGACCACAAGCAATATTAGTGATCACACCAAAACCAATTGTCATGTTGTCGAGCAATTTCTCCCGGTTCATTTCACCCATACTGCCGAAACAATGTCAGTCACAAAGAAATGATTGTTCAAGACGAAACAAAGATTTATAAATAAATCATTGTTCAGCTCGTTCTATGGATAAACTTTGTACTTCCTGTAAAAGAAAAGTGGTTAATGACAAAGGCAGTGTTTCTTTTCGTTGTCCGCAATGCACAAACTACGATTTTGTCCGTTGTGCTAGTTGTCGAACAATCGCAGTCAAATTTGCCTGCCCTAATTGCAGCTTTATAGGACCTAATTAACCATGGCTCGCGCAATAATTACTTTTCGCTTAATGCCTGAATCTCCTGATGTAGATCTTTCTCCCATCAAGAAAAAAGCTGAAGAGATCGTCAAAGAAAATGGTGCTCTTGGCGCAACCCAGGTGAAAGAAGATCCTATTGCTTTTGGCTTGAAAGCAGTGTTGGTGATGGGCATGTTTACGGTTGAAGATAAAGATTTTGATGCTATTGCCGCTGCGATGAACAAAATTCCTGGTGTTCAAAGTGCTGAAGTTTCTAAAATGGATTTAGCATTGGGATAAATTTATTAATAATCTTTCTTGTTAACCAGATATGAGATTATTCTCTAAAAAGAATCCATTTGAAAAGCTTAAAGAGGAAATTGAAACTGTGGGCAAAGGATGGTTTGGTAGTGTTCGAACCCCTCAGCAGCAATTTGAACAACTTATTATTCTGGAATATAAAGTTGGAAAAGACAAAAATCTATCGCCTGTTGAAAGATTCACTCTTGAAAGAAAGATAAGAGAAAAACGTCTTCAAATTGAACTTGCCCAAAGAAGATAATTACTAGTTTCCCTCCTTTTGTATATACAAAGGCAATTTGATATGTTCGGAAATTAATTGTCTTTGGTATACATCGGTCGTGCAGGGATTGAAAATAATTCCTCCTTCTTTGTAATGTTTTCCCACTGTGGCATTGTTTTTCTCTTTTCCTTCATTTCCATAACAACCGAGAAAGAACATTCCTTCTCGTTCCATAGGACTATCAGGATTCTCCAGCGGAGAGAATAATCCCAACTCAAAATAGAGGGGAAATAATCCAACTTCTAATAGCTCCTCTAGACCATCAACAAAAGATGTTGGTATCTCTCTTTTTCGCTCTGTTGCTCTTCCTCCTTCCAAACGCCATTGAGCTGCTCGGTTAAACGCATAAACTATATTTACAATAAGTGGCTGTCCTTCGTAGCCTCTCCAAACATAGTTTAACAACGTCCCTTGTCCCAAAAATATACATCTCCCTGTTGTGCTGGAATCCCTGTTTTCATTTCCGTTGAAAGCCCGCCGCTGGTAGTCCCATTGTATCTCGACATGGCGCAAGCGCAATCCTTCTTTCAATATTCCCGTTGCTCTCTCCATTGCTCGGTGGTATTGTTCTTGTTCACCCAGTGGAACAATAACACTTTGTACTATTGTACTCTTACTGGAAAAAAATAGTTTCAGAACATTTTTTTCTGGATCATATTCTCTCTGCACGAAGGAATCTCCCCCACCATGCAGTCTGCTTAATAGGCACAGTTCGAAAAGTGAGTGATAAACAAATAAAGCAGTAACCATTTTGTTTGATTGGAAAAACTAACAAAATGGGGTGTTACTGCAATGACTGAAATACAACTGAATTTTAATAATCTTTCTGAATCT